>QMUB01000001.1 GCA_003663695.1 Thermococci archaeon
CTAAAAATGACGAATTAACCAACCCCTTGAGCAACCGTGAAAGGACACTGTCCGCTATTGTTTTTCCTTCATGCTCTTCAAGGTGATCTTTTATTCTCTCCCACGTTGTCTTTCCATTTGCTACAGCTTCCATAACACGTGTATATCTCTCTTCTGCAGGCTTCCGCTTTTTTAGAAACTCATTAAACTCCTCAAGCACCAAAAGCTTGGCTTCCTCAAACACCTCATCAACCAGCTCTTTCGAGGGTCTTTTTTCTAAAGATTTCATGCCAAAGAAGACGAGCCATCCCACTATACCGTCGAGTCTTTCCACAGCATATTCGAGTATCTCTTCATCAACTTCACTGCCCATTTGCCTGAAGCCCTCTCTTAAAAAGTTGAGGCTTTCCTCTCTGCTGAACCTCTCAAGGGTTATCTCTTTGAAATATCTGCCGTATAGAGGGGCTTTTGGGTTATCCATTCCTAAAAAATCATGGAGCAAACCAACTTCTGAACCTGTTAAAATCATCCTAATGTCTGAGTAATCATATAGATGAGCCAAGAGCCCTGAAAATTCTTCTCCCATTGGTCCCCGCAGATTTTGAACCTCATCAAAGGCTAAGACCACATCATATTTTTCAAGCTCTTTGAAAAAAGCAGCTAAATCTGTTTTTTCTTTTTTCCAAGAGAAGCTAACACCTGTTCCCAAAATTTCAAGTCCACCTATGCTTTTTAAAACCTCTTTTACACTTTCCCATATCGTGCGGTTTTGCTGGAAAAAGATGTTCACAGCAGATTCGATCTTTTTGTAAACGTCTCTCCTAGAGTTTGGGTTAATCCCACGAAAGTCAACCAATATGTAAGGAACTTTCATCTCGTTTAAACCCACAAGCAATAGAGAAGTTTTTCCGAGTCTTCTGACACCAGATATGACTGTTAGTGGGTTTCTCTGCTTGAGTGATTTCTCAAACTCCTTGAGTTCTTTTTCTCTGTCATATAAATCCTCTTTCCGTCTTTTCGGTCTCATATCAAAATATATAACTACCACCCCAGTAGTTAACTACTGGGGCAGAGGTATATATAACTTTCGAAAAGGTTTATCAACATTCTGAGAAAAGCACTTCATAGGCGATGAAGAGCTCTAGGGTATCTGAGGGATGATGAGAGGTAGGAGGTAACCTTTTGAGAATAAGTTTGGGAAAAAAGAGCAGAATCAGAGGCTCTCCAGATATTTAGCGTAAGCTTCAGCATCCATTAATTCCTTGAGCTCCTCTTCGAGATTTTCGGGTTTTATTTTTGCGATCCATGTTCCGTAGGGATCTTCGTTTATCTTCTCAGGAGCATCCTCAAGCTCCTCGTTTACCTCCACGACCTCACCGCTTACTCCAGCATAAACTTCGCTTACTGCCTTGACGCTCTCCAGCTCGCAGAGAACGTCGCCCTGTTTAAAGCTTGCTCCGACTTCGGGAAGCTCCACATAAGCCAAATCGCCAAGCTCCTTTTGAGCATAGTCCGAGATACCCTCGAGGACTGTACCATCCTCAAGGACTTCAATCCATTCATGCTCCTTCGTATAGTAGAGACCTTCCTTTACCAGATATTCCCCGACTTCGATCATAACAACCACCGATTGTTTTATGTCTGAAAAACATTTAAACCTTTCCTATCCCAGAGGGAAGTTTAAAATAGGGGAACGCCAAATATTAAGAGAGGGATTGCAGTGAAGTACAGAAGAGGGGCAAGTGCCGAGAGAGAGCTTATAAAGAGGCTTGAAGAGGAAGGATTTGCCGTTGTAAGGTCTGCAGGAAGCAAGAAAGTTGACATAGTGGCGGGAAACGGGAGAAAATACCTGTGTATAGAAGTTAAAAGCACCAAAAGTGAAAAGCTATACCTCACGGAGGAGGATATGGAAAAGCTCAAATCCTTTTCCAGAAGGTTCGGAGGAGAGCCGATAATAGCCGTTAAGTTCATAAACAATGGATGGCACTTCTTTTCTCCGGAGATTCTCCCGAAAAGCGGCAAAAACTTTAAAGTTGATTTAACCCTAGCCAAATATAAAGGGAAATCCTTCGATGAGATTGTGGGGAAGCAGAGGAGCATTTTAGAGGTGATAAAAGGTGAAGAATAAGCTCATGCTTTTGGCTCTCTTCATGTTGATAGGAGTCTTAAATATTCCCCAAGCCAGAGGAGAGCCCGTTTTAACCCTCCACCCGCAGGAACAAGTGTTTAACGCATATCCCGGTGATTCCGTGGATGTCTACTTCAACCTCACGAATTTGGGAAATGAGAGTGCAAAAAATGTTTTCGTGATAATTGATAATCTTCCTCAAGGAGCAACATACACTCAAGAGGTTATCCAGGAGCTCGCTCCAAATCAAACCCATGAAGGGCATATTCAAATAATTTTAAACAGCATCAGGGCGGGTACGTATAAATTAAATCTAGTGGCTAAAATTAAGGATTCGCCCATTATAGTGAGGGTACCACTTACGCTCAGGGTTCTGACCAAAATCGACTATTCTCTAAAAATAGATGCTCAAGAGAAGTACATATATGGAAACGATGTCTCCATATCCTGTGAAATAAGGTCAAAATCCAATGGAGTTCTTATGGGAACTGTCAAAATTGAGCTCTACAAAGGAAATGAGCTCATAAAGGCTATATCCGAGAGCACCTACATAAATCCTTACGATAAGAAGACATACACTCTAATCCTGCCCAGGCCCGACGTGGGAGGATATCTCGCGATAATGAAAACAAAGTTCAACGGTGTCGAGAAAACGGAGAGCAAGGAATTTAAGGTCTACCAGAGAAAGCTCACATACACCGCTGGATTTGAGAATGGAGTTATAACGGTTCAGGTGAAGGATGAAGAAGGAAAGGGCGTTAGCGGCATACCTGTTCAGATAAACAGCTTAAGTTTGAAGACCGATTCTTTAGGAGTCGTTCAGATTGAGGCGAAAGAACCCGGAACTTATAAAATCAAGCTCAATCTGGATGGAAGGCTCGTCGAGACCTTCGTTGAAGTTAAAAAGCTATTTTTGGACTATTCCGTGAAAAATGAGAGTCTAATTGTCTATGTAAGGGATTCCAGTGGAAAGGGCATACCAAATGTGAGCGTCTCGATAGAGGGCATAACCGGAAAGGAATACCAGATAACAGATGCTGAGGGAAAAGTTAAGGTTGACCTCACAAAGATAGGCTTTGGACTCGTGAAACTGAAGGCAGAGAGCTCCAAGTATATAGGAGATGAAAAATCAATAACCATTGAGAAGCCGGCACCTCCCGTAACAACAACCACTACCACAACCGTAACCACAGTAACGCAGACCAATACGACCACCACCCCAATGGCAAAACCTCCAAAGAACTATGGCAATCTACCCATAATATTACTCCTATCAGCACTTCTATTTGGTGGGAGCTCCTATGTGGCGTTTTTTAGACCGCTGGTATTCGAGGAGCAGCTTGATAAGTATTACTTCATAAAGGTTAAGGCTCCAAGGCTCAGAAGTCTGGAAAACTACACCATTGAGAGGATCGTGAATGCCGTCGATGTGCGGGCAACGAAAGGAAAAGCGAGGATAGAGGGGAACAGGGTTATATGGGAGGTGGAGCATCTTGAACCGGGGGAGGAAGCTTTCCTTCAGGTAATCCTCTAAATACTCCAGCTCCCCTTTTTCTTTAAAACTTCCCTCGCCCTGTGAAGCCCCTGTATGATGCAGTCCTCCAGAGGTTTCCCCTTCACATAGAATGCGAGAAATCCTCCCGCGAACGCATCTCCCGCCCCCGTTGGATCAACAATCTCTCCTCTGTCAATCTCAAGCGCACCGAACTCCCTAAAAGAGCCATCGTAAACGAGGACTCCCCTTTCGCCCCGTGTTATAATCACGAGCTTGGCTCCCCAGGAGTGCATGATTTCGGCGGCTTCCTCAATGCTGGATGCACCCGTTATTGTCCGGGCTTCTCTCTCATTCGGGAATACCACCTCAACCCGGGATATAATCTCTCTCAAGATGGCCCTCCTGCTCCTGTACTCCTCCATGTATGTTGGATTAAAATCCAGAGCAACCCTCTTCCCCTCCAATCGTTTCACCACTTTAAGCTGCTCCTCTGGGGGTATGGGAGCTATGTGGAAAATTTTGGCCTTTAAATATTCCCGGGGAATCTCCGTTTCTCCCATCCTCTGTGCCACACCCATATCAACGGGGGCATCGACGCTGCCATCCTTATGATATATCATGTATATATGTATGGTTTTTCCTTTCAGAACATGAACCCCTCCAATGTCCAAAACACCTTCCAGTTTTTCAAGCCATTCTTTGGGGAAATCCCTACCCACCTTAGTCACCAATCCAACTTTAGCCCCGCTCAATGCTGCTGAAGTTGCAACAGCGGCAGCCGCACCTCCGGGCAGGATTATCTCTTTACGACCCGGGAATATTATGTGATCAATTGATACGTGACCAAGAACAACTAGATCCATGGGCATCCCTCATTCTTTAGGTACTGCGAACATTTAAAAAGATTCTCCTCGTTCCAAAGATTTTTAAGAGGATTTAAATTCCACGAAAGGTTTAAATAATTTGATAGAGAGAGTCTCTAATGCAATGGAACGGTTTGAAACGTTCTTTTCATCGGGTTCCTAAAATAACTGAAGATCCTAACTCTAAATCGGTGATCCATATGAACATGAGGTGGAAGGTCTGGGGATTGATAATGCTGCTGATTGGGAGCATTGTTCCCATGGGATTTAGCTTTGCAGGAAGCAACACGACCCAATTAAATCAAACCGTTTTAAATATCGATAACGAAACGAGGGAGCAACTCATATCTGCAAGACTTATAAATCAGCTCGATAAAATAAGCTCCATAGTGGAAGGCTTGGAGGACAAGCTCCCCGAGAACTCAAGCATTCTCACCAGCTATGAAAAAGCCGAGAATTTTAAAGAAAAAGCCATTGAGGAATACAACGACGGCGATTACTACAGTTCCATCCTGGATAGCCTGAGCGCGATGCATTACTACAAAATTGTCCTCCAGGAGTTTAAAGAAGGCAAAGAGAAATACAATGAAGCGAGGGAGCGGATCCAGGGCCAGATTGAGAGAATGATGGGATACTTTAGGATGATTGAGAGGACTATAAAAATTGCCGAAAGTCAGGGTCTGGATGTTTCAAACATAAGCCAGACCTTCAATGAGACCAAAGACGCCTACCGGGTTGTTCTGGAGGATTTAAAAGCCAGGGACTTTGATAAGGCTAAAGAGGATCTCAAAGTGGTACAGGAGAAAAAGAAGGTTCTAGACGAAGAGTTCAGGGAGCTTAGGGAAGAGCTGGCACACCAGAATGCGGATAAAATTGTCAGGGAATTTTTGGAAAGAACCGCAAAGGGTATAGACTTTGCGAACAGGTCAATTGAGTATGCAAAGGGGAGAGGAGTTGACACAACAGGTGCGGAGGCAAGGCTCGCTGAAGTCGAAGCCATATATAATCAGGTGAAGGCATTAGCCCAAGAAGAAAAGTGGGATGAGGCTTTGAATGTCATAGAGAATAACAGGGAGACGCTCACAGGGTTCATGAGAACTCTCAATGCAATACACGAGAGAATTGTCCAGGAGAGGATGAAGAGAAATTTCAGGGGCTTTATGGGGGAGATCGGAAGCAGAATGAGGAAAGACGTCCGGGCATTGAGGGAGCTCAACAAAAAGGGTGTCGATACGAGAAGGGCTGAACTCCAGCTTAGAACAGCCGCCCAGGAAATCGGAATGGGAATGAGGCTCTTGAAGGAGAAAAAACCGGAGCAGGCAAAGATGCACTTCGCCATTGCGCTGAGGCTCATGAACGAGGTTGAGGAGTTCATAGTGATGCACTCCTGAGCCTTTGGAGGTGATAGAGTGAAGAAAGCTTTAATCCTGCTGGTTTTAATCTTTATTCCTCTAGTAAGCGCCCAATATACCTACGACCTGACGCTCACGGTTTACAGGGATGGATATGTTAAGGTCGATTATCAAATTGCACCCGAAGACTTCGCCTCTCAGATAGATGTTCCTCTAATCGGGTCTCATTACGAGGATCTCTTCATAACCGATGAGAACGGCAACCCCCTTCAATATACGCTCGATAAAAATCATGCGGTCATAAATGTTGGAGGAGCTCAAATCGTTGAAATAAGCTACTACACTCCTGATTTAACAGCAAAGGAGGGGCTCGTCTGGACGCTAAGCATTGAGAGTTATGTGCCCTTCAAGGTAATTCTCCCAAATGGCTCCACTGTTGTTGATTTGAGCGATATACCTCTCGAGATTTCGGAGGGGAGCATAACAATGCCCTCTGGAAATCAGAGCGTCAGCTATTACCTTTCATCGGGTACAACAATTCAAACTGGTAGCGGCTCTTCAAATTCAAGTTCAATTTATATGCTCGGAGCCATCGGGCTCCTCATAGTAGCCGCCATCTTCATAGGAATGAAGCTCATGCGAGGTGAAAAGAAGAAACCCATAAACAGGGAAGCATTCCTAAAGAAGATGGAGCGCTTTGATTTGAATGATGATGAGAGGAGGGCTCTGCTCTACATACTTGATAAGGGAGGAAGAGCAAGCCAGGCTGAAGTTAGAAACACCCTGGGGATACCAAAGACAACCGCATGGAGGATGTTCAACAGGCTGGAAAACTACGGCCTGGTTAAGATCGTCAAGGGGACAAAGGAAAACTGGGTCGAACTCAAGCCTTAATCCAAAATTTCTATTTTCTCTTCGCTTCCATCACTTCTGTAGGCTTTTATGCTCCATTCCTCAAAGGGGAAGCCGAGTATGAGATGAACCCCTCCGAACTTTGAAAAGAAGTTGAGGTCCGCTTTTGAGGGCAATGGAGCTCCGGGGTGGGAATGAACCGTCCCCTTTATATCGTCATCATGAGGCAGGAGGTATGTATCGAAGAAGATTGAGCTCTTCCCGAAGTGCCCCTTTGGAATTATCAGGACCTCCTCAAAAACGCCATCTCTCTCCCTCAAAAAACCTCCAAACTCATTCGGGTAAAAGTTTCTCGCCATATCAAGCAGGTACTCAAGGAGTTCCCTTCTTATTCTCATTTTTCGCGTCCTCCAGCATGTCCAATGGAGTATATAGTGTTATGCCTTCCTTTCCCCTGCACATATCCATTGCTTTTTCCAGACTCTTTAAGAAGAGCTTCCAGATTTCCTCATCCCTCTTAAACTCTTCCAGTATCCTTTTTAGATTCTCCTTCTCATGCTGTATCTCCAGGCTGTGTCTGAGCTCCTCGTAGTTGTATCCCTTTAGATCCCTTTGAATGACATATCTGGACAGTGCATGTGTCGGGAGGGGGGATATTGGAATGGAAAGGAATAAGGCAGCCTTCAGCTCCACTTCTTTATATGGGGAAATGGATTGAAGACCCCTCGCTATAACACCGTATTCCTCGGGTATGTCCGTCGTTCTCACAAACACAAGCCTTTTCATCCCCAGAAAGCCCTTTTTTATTCTAAGCTGGATCTTTCCTTCCCTCTTCAGCTTTGCAATGGTCACGCCAAAAGCAGCGGCAACCGTTTCAAAGGCATCATACCTCTTCTGCCACTCGAAAAACTTGGCTCCTTTTTTAAGAGATTTGTTCTCCCTTGCAAAATCCTCCGCAAAGAGGAAGACTATTGCCGCCGGACTCACCATCTTCATCACGGATAAATATTGGGGGGAGGACATATAACTTTTGCCCAGGTTAAGGCTGAGGTTAAGTATAATAGTATTCCCCCCTCTCCTTCTGCTCCCTGTCCTTGACGCTACCCTCTTTATTGGCTCTAGGTCTTCCCGTCTCCGGATCTCTCCTGAAGGTTATGCCAACGTTGCTCAGGAAGAAGTTCATTCCCTCCCTCATGGGCATTGGTTTTGAAGCCTTACCTTCCCTTCCCGGTTTTCCATCGAATACAATCAGGCGGTCGCTTATGTAGTCTATCATGAGAACATCGTGTTCGACCACGAGGGCGGTTTTCTCGTTTTTGGCCATCAAACTCCTTATGGCCTTTGAAACCGCCAGACGCTGCTCCACATCGAGGTGTGCCGAGGGCTCATCTATTAAGTAGAGATCAGCGTCCTTGAGCAGACATGCCGTTATTGCAACCCTTTGCAATTCCCCACCGCTGAGTTCATTTATTTTTCTATCGTATAGGTCAGGTATACCAAGAGGATTCAAAAGTTCCGTCTTGTAGAAGTTGCTCATTAGCTTAGAGGCATTCACCTTGCTCAAAAGCTCGAACACCGTCCCTTCATAGTCCGCCTTTATGTACTGGGGTTTGTAACTAACCTCGAGTTCCCACTCTACTTCACCTTCCGTTGGTTCCTCGACTCCTGCAAGCATCTTAACGAACGTGGTCTTACCTATTCCATTTGGACCCACAATTCCAACGACTTCTCCTATGTGGAGCTTCCCTCCATCGGCTTCAAGCCTGAATCCACCGTAATCCTTAACAAGGGCGGGATACTCCACTAAAATATCTCCACTTTGAGCTTTTCTCTCGCTCTGCTTTGTAAAGCGAATTTCATAGGGTCTGAAGCGCACGTTTTCATCGGGAAGATAGCCGTTCAAAAATATGTTGATTCCTACCCTTGTACCTTTTAGAGAGGAAAATATACCATATGCTCCCGGCTTACCATAAACAATGTGGATGTTATCGCTCAGATAGTCTAAAACCGCCAGATCGTGCTCTACAACAAGCACCGCCTTTCCCTGTTCCGCGAGCCTCCTAATTGCCCTTGCTATCTTGAGCCTCTGCCTTATGTCGAGATACGATGATGGTTCATCGAAGAAGTAAAAATCGCCTTCTCTTGCAACTGCAGCAGCTATTGCAACCCTTTGCAATTCTCCACCGCTGAGTTGCTGGATTTCCCTATCCAAAATTTCTCGGAGCTCAAAATCATCTATTATATCTTCCAAAATCCCCCTCTCGTCGGCCCTTTTAAGCAGATCCCTGACCCTACCCTTTACAACTCTCGGGATCAAATCAATATACTGAGGTTTGACTATCGCCTTAATCTGCTTATTTTTGAGCTTCTCAAAGTAGTTTTGAAGCTCATTTCCCCTGAATGCCCTTATCACCTCATCCCAGCATTCATTTGACGAGCACAGGTTGGGTGTTATTTCTCCGGCTAGTATTTTAACCGCCGTGGTTTTACCCGTCCCATTGGGACCCAGAATACCCGTTATGCTTCCATTTCTCACCACTGGCAAGCGATATAGAACAAAGGCATTGGCGCCATAGCGGTGAACGCAGTCTTCCTCGAGCTGCTCTGGGAGGTTCACAATAGTTATCGCATTGAAGGGACATTTATGAACGCATATTCCACATCCTGTACATGAGGTCTCCTGAATAATAGGCTTATAATCTTCCTCATCGATTATTATAGCCTCCCCACCCATTCGATTGACGGGACAGACGCGCTCGCAAAGAAAGTGCCCACACTTATCAGGATTGCACCTATCATAGTTTATGACCGCAACTCTCATTATCCTCACCAAGAAAAGCTTAGAGTGCCCATTTTAAAATCTTGTGGAAAACACTGCCTCAAAAACTATTTAAAGTAAAAGTCACTAACTTAAGTGGATTAAAATGAGAAAAAGGGCATATGTGTATTTTGCACTGCTCATCCTTTTAATCTCTGCCCTCCTCCCATCCCGGGCCACAAGCACTCCAATTGAGGGCTCCTCCGGGGTCTACACCTATTTGAGCATGTGCGTATTTTACGGTTTCCTTCTTGTGGGCATTCTGATTCTGCTGGAAATCCTCTTGATGTATAGGGATCCCTTCGATAGAAGAAAATCCGATTTTGATTGGAAAAGGACACTCGAATACATAATTATAGGTGCCGGAATAGGTGTAACGACACTATATTCTCTCCTCTCCAAGGGCAAAGATACCCCGCCGGTAGCAAACAACACGACAAATATAACCATTGGAAAAGCCCTAACAAGCGGGGGCACGGTTTCAAGCAGGATTACCGAGAACGCAACGTGGTTTGGCTACAAAGTGTCCTCGGGAAATGCACTTGGATGGCTCATAATACCCACCCTCTTCTTTGTGGCATATATGGGGATCTGGTTCTATCCGAGGCTTAGAAGAGCACGTAGAACCTGGAAGATTGAAAGGGAACTGAAGAGCTTTGAGAGAAAAATGGAAGAGGAGAGTGGGGCTCCGGATGAAATTGTTGTGGAGAGCTACAAGAAAGCAGTTCTATGGCTCGAAGCTCTTGGAGTCCCCTATAGGGACAGCTGGACTCACTGGGAGCATGCAAAAATTGTGCAGTACAAGAAAAATGCATTTAAAGAGCTCACAGCTCTTTTTGAGAAAGCCAGATACGCCCCTTCCAAGGTAACAATGGAAGAAGCTAAAAGGGCTTATGAACTATACAAAACAATCAGGGGTGAGAGGAATGAGAGTTCATAGCCTCTGGGTTATGGCGATACCTTTCCTTCTAATCGCATCATTTGCAAGCTCTTACATAGTTAGATGGGCTTCCCTTCTGGTTGCGGGGGTTATACTGCTGGCAATTTTCATCTGGGAGGTTCCCATAAGGTACAGGACCCCAAAGAGAACCAGAAAAGAAGAGAACGGAAAGACTGAATTTGAAAGAATTGTTTCAATGATAAAACTCGCCGAGAAAGGGGGGGTAGCACGAAGTCTTGTTGAAGACAGGATAATCGGAATTTACGAAATTCTTGAAGATAAAGGTTTTGATGAGATCAAGAAAAGCCCAAACAGAGCCCTACGAATTCTAAGACAATCTGACAACTTTTTAGAGGGACTTGAGAAAGCTCTCGATGTCCTTGAAAGAGAGATGGAGGAGATGAAGATATGAAGATTGAAGAAGTTTCGGAAAAAGGGACTCAAATTTTGGGGGAAGTTGGAAAAGCCATAGTTGGCAAGGATGATGTGCTAAAGCTCGTTTTGACCACAATCCTGGCGGGTGGCCACATTTTAATAGAGGATCTTCCGGGACTTGCAAAAACACTCATGGCCAAGAGCTTTGCAGGTGCGCTGGGAGTTACATTCAAAAGAGTCCAATTCACTCCGGATCTGCTCCCCTCGGACATCCTGGGAGTTAGCGTGTTCAACCAGAAGACGCTGGAGTTTGAATTTAAAAAAGGACCCATCTTCACAAATATACTGCTTGCGGATGAAGTCAACAGGGCTCCTCCAAAGACACAGAGCGCCCTTTTGGAGGCGATGCAGGAGAAACAGGTTACAATAGAGGGGAAAACCTATCCTCTAGAAGCACCGTTTATAGTTATAGCGACGCAAAACCCCATAGAGCAGGAAGGAACTTATCCCCTTCCAGAAGCACAGCTAGACCGATTTCTGGTTAGGCTAAGGATTGGGTATCCAACAAGAGAGCAGGAAATTGAGATACTCAAAAGGAGGATTTCAAGGAAGAAGGAAGAAGTTGACATAAATGCCGTTGTAAGCCCTGAGGACGTTCTCGAAATGCAGCGGAGGATTGAGGAAGTTTACCTAAGCGATGCAATTCTGGAGTACATAGTTGATATAATAAACACCACAAGGAATGACAAAAAGAGCGTGGAGATAGGAGCCTCTCCAAGAGGCAGCCTGGCATTGATGAAGCTCTCGAGGGCATATGCCGCTCTAAGCGGGAGGGATTACGTAATTCCCGATGATGTGAAAGCGGTTGCAGTTCCGGCACTAAGTCATAGGCTCATACTGAAAAGGGAGCTATGGTACATGCGGGTGAGTCAGGAGAGCGTTATAGAGAGAATTCTTGAGAAGGTTCCGGTTCCAAAGTTTGAGTGATGAGAGTTTGAGTGATGAACATGGAAGAGCCAACGACCACGGGAAAGGCTGTACTCCTCATAATCTCCCTCTGGGTAATTGTGCTATTTGCCTTCTTCTCCCTCCGCTGGGAGATGATTTATCTTGTGCTACCCATGGTGTGGCTCTTCCTCACGGCAGTAACCTTCTTCAAACCGAGCCTTGAGATAGATGTGGAGCGGGTAATACCTCACGAGCGCATTCTGGAAGGCGAGATAGTGGAGATAAAAATCAGGGTGAAATCAAAGGAGCGGATACCAAGTCTCAGACTCATAGAAGATATTCCGGAGGAGCTTGAAATAATTGAAGGAAAGGGGGAGTTTTTAATCTCCCTAACTCCAGGAGAAGAGAGGGAGCTGACTTACAAGGTAAGAATGAAGAGGGGAATTCACAAATGGGAGTGGATTAAAGCGGAGTATCAGGACCCATTCGGCTTTTTCTTTATAGAGAGAACCTTTGATGTCTTCAGTGAGATCGTCGGGGTCCCCAAAATCGAAGATGTGATAACACCCTACTCCACAAAGGGCACTAAGGTGACTGCCGGGCCGCTCCCATCACCCAGAGTTGGAGAAGGAGTTGAATTCCATGCCATTAGGGAATACCAGCCCGGGGATCCCTTTAAAATAATAAACTGGAAAGCCAGTGCCAAAATGGGTAAAATAATGAGCAATGAATATGAGAGCGAGAGAAAGGTTGATGTCGTCCTGATAATTGATGCCGCCTACAAGGGGAGGGAAATCTTTGACTACACGGTTAGAGCCGCAGCGTCCTTCATACTTGACTGTCTTAAAAACGGAACCAGCTTTGGTCTCCTGATATCCGAGGAGGTTCCGATGTGGATAAGGATAGACTATGGAAAAAGGCACTTCTTCAAATGCATAGACTTTTTGAGCCTGGCTAAGCCGGATAAGAACAACATGATAGCATACCAAGTGGAGCATATAATAAAAACGCGCTTCCCTGCCAGGGCTCAGATCCTCTATTTCTCACCATTCCTAACGGAGGAGGGCATCGATGCTCTAAAAACACTCTACCGATACGGCTATAATGTGATTGCAATATCTCCCAATCCCTACTCCACAATAGAGGCGAAGACAAGGGAGGAAGAACTCGCAAAGAAGTTGCTCATGCTCGAGAGGAAAGCCCTTTTGAGCAGGCTCTCTTCCTACGGGTTGATAATAGACTGGGATGTTGAGAAACCCCTAAATAGTGCGGTGGCAGAGGTGATAAGGTTATGAAGCCGGAAATAAAAGTCTCCCCTCTATTCTTCGCCCTCTTTCTTTTCCTGAGCTACGGAACCCCCCTCTTCAGGACAAGCCCCATAGCTCTCGTGGGGTTCTTCTCATACTTCTTCGGGCTCCTCTACTTCACGGGGGCCGTCATACTGGTGATGTACTACAAAATGGGCGGTTATTTCGGCCTCCTCCTAGTTTCCACGCTCCTCCTCTTCATAGAGAGTGCGGATATGGACAGAAACAGGGCCCCATGGGAGCACTATCTGGTTCTAATACTTACCATAATCATGGTATTCCCCACATACGCCCTTATAAAAAACCTGGCTCCAATAATACCACCTATGGAGGTCACCCTTATAGCTTCCTTAATACTTCTGGTGCTGTATGGGATATCAAGGATCATAGGGATGGGCAAAACTAAATAAAGGTATTCACAATATATCCGATAGGGGAGAATCATGCCGATATTTGGAGGGAAGGAGAACAACGTCTTTGAAGTCCTCGATAATCACCTGGATGCCGTTGAAAAAACCCTTACGAAATTTAAAGAGCTCGTCGAAGCCTATGTCGATGAAGAGTTCGAAAAAGCGGAGAAAAAGGTAAAGGAAGTTGAAAATTTTGAGAGGGAAGCAGATTCCCTTAGAAGGGGAATAGAGAGCATGCTCTATGCAGGAGCCTTTCTTCCCACCAACAGGGGAGATTATGCCAGGCTCGTGGAGCTCATAGACAATGTCGCCGATGCTGCTGAAAGCGCCTCTCACGTTTTGATACTTGCGAAGCCCAAGGTTCCCAAGAGTCTGAAGGATGAAATTTTAAAGACTGTAGGAGCCGCCCTGAAAACATATTTAGAGCTCAAAAAATCCGTCATTGCCCTGGATGAGGATGTGGATGAGGCTTTGGAGTACGCCAAAAGCACGGAAAAGCTTGAGGAAATTTCGGATGAATGCGAACGCGATCTGCTCGGGAAGATTTTCGAAAGTGAGGAGCTGAGCACATACGCAAAGCTCATATGGAATCAGATAGTTACGAAGATAGGGGACATCTCGGATAGAGCCGAGGACGCATCTGATCAAGTCATGCTCATAGCAATAAAAAGGAGGGGTTGATATGAGGGTTTTGGTTGCTGCACCTTTGCATGAAAAGGCTATTGAGGTTTTGAAAAATGCTGGATTTGAGGTTGTTTATGAGGAGTATCCCGACGAAGAGAGGCTTTTGGAGCTGGCCAAGGATGTCGACGCTATAATTGTTAGAAGCAAGCCCAAAGTAACGCGCAAAGTCATAGAAAACGCTCCAAACCTCAAGGTTATTGGAAGGGCTGGCGTCGGCCTGGACAACATTGATTTGGACGCCGCAAAGGAAAGGAGCATTGAAGTCGTAAATTCTCCGGGAGCATCGAGCAGGAGTGTTGCCGAGCTCGCCATGGCTTTAATGTTCAACGTTACGAGAAAAATAGCTTTTGCCGACAGGAAGATGAGGGAGGGCGTTTGGGCCAAGAAGCAGTGTATGGGCTTTGAGCTTGATGGTAAAACCCTGGGAATAGTGGGCTTTGGAAGGATTGGCTACAATATCGCGAAGATAGCCAAGGCAATGGGAATGAATCTCCTGCTCTACGACCCATATCCCAACTTTGAAAGGGCAAAAGAGGTGGGAGGAAAGTTTGTTGAGCTTGAGGAACTCTTAAAGGAAAGTGATGTCGTTACGCTCCACGTCCCGCTCTTGGACAGCACATACCACTTAATCAATGAGGAAAGATTGAAGCTCATGAAGCCAACTGCCATCCTTATAAACGCCGCCCGCGGCCCCATAATTGATACGAATGCTCTCGTTAAAGCGCTCAGGGAAGGCTGGATTGCCGGTGCTGGCTTGGACGTCTTTGAAGAGGAGCCACTCCCGGCCGGACATGAGCTAACGAAGCTCGACAATGTTGTGCTTACACCGCACATTGGTGCTTCAACCGTTGAGGCCCAGATGAGGGCTGGCGTTGAGGTCGCCGAAAAGGTCGTTAAAGTTTTGAAGGGCTGATGCCCATTTTCTTATTCTTAATTTCATAAAAAAGAGGAGTAATTACAAATGCCAGGAGCTGAAATCTTTTAATCCGAGCTTTTGGAGAGTTTGCATAACTCCCAGAGCGATTCCTTCTACTTCGATTCCTCCCTCCCCTTTGTTGGCATCCCCAACTATATAGACGTTTTCCATTGGGAAGTCCGGGTGATTCTGTCCGGACGCGACCCTATTTACCGGGTTGCTCCCCATGTAGCTCTGCACCATTAAAATTTCCCCCTCTTCATCCAGCTCTGGAAAGAGGGTGTATAGGTCTTCAATTCCAAGCTCACGTTCCTTCTTCAAGTCCTTACTCCTAATGGCTTGGTGGGCCATTATAAGTGTGTAGCCCTCTTTTGTAAGCTCGGGGGATATTGCGGAAGGCTCATTGTAGCCGTTTATTCTCTTTGTGTCGAGAGTGAAAACGACGGTGTTTCCTATTCTAGGGCCGCCTTTTAGAGCAATGTTGTATTTTATCCCTTCCGCAGGCTTTAGAGCATCTATTTCTCTTAAAAATTCTCTATCGAAGCTGTCCCTTCCAAAAAGCTCCACAGTCTCTTTTATTCCAATGTTAGAGATTAAGATATCGTAGGTAAATTCCTCCCCGTCGGATGTGATAATTTTGTTCTCATCGACCTCAACAGCCCTCTTCCTAGTAAGCACCTTTCCCCCGTTTTCCTGAACTATTCTCGCAAGTTCGCCCGTTACGGCTTTACATCCTCCTTTTATCAGCCCCGGTCCTCCCCACTTTAATGTCGCTTTTATCTCTTTTGCGAGTTCTAAAGCCGGCACTTCTTCAAGGGTTAAGCTGATTGCCCATCCAATGAAGCTCTCCAAGAAAGCAAAAACGAACTCGTTCTCTCCTATTTTATCCTCAATCCAAACTTTTGCGTTCTCATACTCATTTTTCCTGGGGAGGCGGTTTGCCTTAATCTCGGCGAGGAGTTTCATTGCTTTTGCCTTCTCCCTGAGGCTTAAACGCTTCCATCCTTCGCGGTAGTGGAAGAGCTCTCCATTATAGAAGATTTTACCCTTTGGATTCGAGTTCACTATCTCAACGTTGGCCTCTAGCATTTTCAAAAGATGGGCTAAAGGCCCATCTTCACCGTGAGGAACCATATGAAGAGCGCCTGTTGAGAGCTGAAATCCTTTGTATGAGAGATTTGTGAAGCGGCCTCCGACGTATGGGGCCTTTTCCAAAACCACAACATCGTAACCTTCTTTTGCCAGGAATGCACTTGTTAGTAGTCCGCCAAGGCCAGCGCCAACGGTCACCACTTTTTTCTTCATCTTTTCCACCAAATTAAGGGTGCATGAGGAATTTATTAAATTTGCCGAAGCCTTCTGTCTCTGGGATTTCCAAAAGGGTCTATCAAGCCCGCCCTTATGAGGGAGGAGCTTATCTTACCTCCGAGCTTGGACTTAACAATCCCTATCACAACTATATCGAGGGGCTTTAAACCCCGTTCCTCTCTGGCTTTATTGACAAGGAGGGCGCCTTTATAGGTTTCTTCACTCACCACAATTGCCTCCAGACTCTTAATTTCAGCTGTAAATCCAATGGCAGAGTGGATTTTTAGAATCCTGTAATTTGAGTAGGTGTTGACTTCCAAGAACTTTAAAAGATCGCTCAGACGGAGCTCATAGGGCAGTATTTTCTCCGCATAGGGTTTATCCTTTGTCATCTCATCCGAAGTTAAGCCAATATAAACGTACTTTCCCACTTCAAATGCCCTTCTCAGGAGCGCCTTGTGCCCCAGATGGAGCCTGTCAAACGTCCCTCCAACAACAACTTTCCTGTATTTCATGGGCATCACTATAGTTTAGATGTAAGAACCAATAACTTTTTTTATTTTGCCCTTTACAGAATTCTGGAGGTGGGAGTGTGAAGAAGGTGTTGTTCCTAATCATTGGAATTCTCATGTTCTCAAGTTTTGCCCTTGCCTACGAGGAGCAACCCGTGTTCGATATGAATGTTTATGTGACGGTGTATCCCTCGGGAACAGCCCTATTTAAGATAAATGCAAAGCTCAAAAGCCCCGTTGAAATATACGAGCTCGAGAACACCCTTAAGACAAAGGGAGAGGCAGAAGCCAACAAGAAGTTCGAAAAGCTCTTGGAGAGTTTAATCTTCAGGAACTTCGTCAATAGCGTAAAGGAGAGATATCCCGATGCACAGATAGTGATACCCGCGGATGGACTCGTAAAAATAGGGAAAAACTGGAGTGCAGTGGTTCAGTTCAAATGGTACAACTATCTTGTTGAAAAAGATAAGAAGCTCCAATCGAGCGCCTATGGCCCCATGAGCTTCATATACCACAACAGGGTGTATTCCTACAGCTGGAAGAGCTTCTACCTCCTCCTTCCCAAGGATGCATATGTTCTGAATTTGGCCCCCATACCCGGAGAATTTGAGGAAAATACCGCAAAATGGGAGAACGGGGATTATCTGCCAATAATCGTTATTACATTTGATTCAAGCGTCTATGAGGAAGCCATGAATAAAACTGTGGCAAATAAAACGAAATTTATACCTTTTGATGAGTTCATCAAAAACACAACAAAATCCATCACGCTCACCTACGATCCATGGAGCGGCTTTGTAAAGTTCAAC
>QMUB01000002.1 GCA_003663695.1 Thermococci archaeon
CACTTGCAGCGCTCCTCCACGATGTTGCGCGCCCCTTGGAATCGCGGGGAATCATAGAGGATCATGCCAGGGAAGGGGCAAGGATTGCCCGTGAATTCCTTGAAAAGCGGGGATATCCCAAGGTCGGGGAGGTTGTGCATGCCATAGAAACCCACAGGTTTTCGAAGAAGAAGCCTCCCAAAACCCTTGAGGCAAAGATTTTGAGCGATGCGGATAAGCTGGATGCAATAGGGGCAATAGGAGTTGCTAGAGTCTTTATGTACTCCGGAGAGCATGGAAGAAGCATGGAATACTCGCTCAAGCACTTTGAGGAGAAGATACTGAAGCTCAAGGATTTAATGCATACGGAGACTGCAAGAAAGATGGCGCTTGAGAGGCACAGATTTACGGCGAAATTCGTGGAGAGAATAAGAAGGGAGATAGAGGGGGAGATATAAGGGCGTTCCATTCTTCATCGGCCCTCATTTAGCCAGGAGAAGCTCCAGATAGGATCTCCTCTCAAATCTTTTAACACCAACATCTCTGAGAATCTCTCTTAGCTCACTTGCTATCTCCTTTATATCCCCCTCTTCCACGAGCTCCTCAATCTCCACAAACTTTCCAAGGTCTTCCACGTCATCGAGGGTTATTATGATGCCCTTTTTGACGAAATACTTTTCACGAATCTTTCTAACCGTAATCACCTCTCTAAATCCCAGCACCCTTAAAATCTCCTCATATTTATCGGGCTCGGCTATTGGGACCTCAATCTCCCTGCGGGTCTTTGAGGACTCGTCGAGCTTTGCCCCTTTGTAGGTTAAAAACGCTTCAAAATGGCCATCAAAACGCTTTATTCTGATTCTCAGGGCTTCATCCGTTTTGGAGAAATCCCTGCAAGGGTGCTGATAGTATGTGTCCTCGTGAACTTCCCTCCTCAGGAATTCAAACCTCTCCCTAACTTCCTTAAAGATTTCATCGTCAGCGTATCCTTTGAGCTCAACTTCAATCATTTCCTCTCCCCTCCGTTAGTCTGTCTATGTTGTATTTTATCTTTTCCTCGCACTTTTCACAGAACCTCCACCCCTTAAAATCGGTATCAAATATGGAGTTTGAAAAGTGCATGACGCATTTGGGGTTCGGACAGTGGGGAAGTCCAAAAACGTGGCCAAGTTCGTGAACGGCTTCTTTAAGAGTCCTCTCTCCGAGCTTCTCATAATTATAAGGTTTCCTGTAGAAGCGTGGATCCAGGCGGTATATGGAGATAATGGCGCTCCTCAGGGGTGGAATCGCAACCCCAAATACAAAATTCATTCCCCTCTCATAGAGATCAACATCCGTGATACCGAGGAGAGCTTTAAAATCCCCCCTTACCCTCGCTATGCGATAGGCCATCGTGCTTGCCAGAAACTGCCCTCTAAGCTCATTGTAGGAATCCAAGAACGGCTTTATATCAATTTCCGGCATGAGCTCCACATTTAAGCCAAATTCTCCAAAATATGCGTCCAGATTCCTTTTCAAATCCTCAATGAGTTCCTGTGGGAGCCCATAACCCTTAATCGGAAGCAGCCCTATCATTCCGCTTCCTCCTTAAAGTCTTTAAAACACTTCTAATCATTTCAGTGTACTCTTTCATATTTCTAAAAGCTATTTCATCATTTACCAGATCATAATTGTAGATAAAGATCTCTCTGAGCTGGAGAAGAAACTCCATGTTTTCTTTGTCCTTATCACTCAAAATCCCTCTCTCATGAAGCTCGGATACTATATCACCGTAGCTGAAAACGGCACCCTCCGTGAGTTCCGAGAGCTCATCTATTAAAAGCTGAATTGCAAACTCCAGATGTTTATAGATCCCGTCTTTAATCAATCCAAGTGATTTAAACTCTTCGAGGGTCTTGGGGAGCTTCTCCTCTATAATCCTAAGGCTCTCTTCGATTTTTTCCATCTTTTATCACCATCTCTTATCTCTTATCATCAAAGTTTATTAACTCTCCACCGAAATTAAGCTTTGGGTGTGGGTGATGATAAAGGCAATAGCCACGGATATAGATGGGACCATAACATACCCGGACAGAAAGCTCCATGAGGAAGCTTTAAGGGCCATAAGGTTTGCAGAGAACCTTGGAGTTAAGATAATGCTTGTAACGGGAAATCACGCTGGCTTTGCAATGGGGGCGAGCATTTTGATAGGAACGAGCGGCCCCATAATAGCGGAGGATGGTGGAGTAGTGGCTGATCATAGGGGAAATAATCGCATATATCTTGGGGATATGGGAGAGACCATGCTTCTTTGGAGCGAGCTTAAAAAGCGCTATCCTGAAGCTGAGATGAGCTATTCCATGAGATATGGTGAAAGAAAAGCAGGCCTCGTCTTAACCCGAAAGGTTCCCGTTGAAGAGGTTAAAAAGCTAATTGAAGAGCTAGGCCTAAACTTGGTAGCTGTGGACAGTGGATATGCAATTCATGTGAAGCAACCATGGGTGAACAAGGGGAATGGAATAAAAAAGGCGTGCGAGATACTTGGTATAAAACCAAGAGAAGTCGCCCATATAGGAGACGGGGAGAACGATTTAGATGCCTTTGAGGTTGTAGGTTATAAGGTTGCTGTGGCGCAGGCACCGGAGAGCTTGAAGGAAAAAGCGGATTACATCACGGAAAAGCCCTATGGGGAAGGAGGAGCGGAGGGAATAATGCACATCCTCAAAAAGTTTGGATATCTCTAATCACCTGCGATTTTCCTGCTTTACTGGATATGGCATGAACTCAACGGTTCCCCTATTTTTCATGGGCTGCTTGTAGAGCTCCATCAAGGTGTAAACCTCATCTGGAACCTCCGTCTCTACGTGCAATCCAAGTTCTCTGGCATGTTCTATGGTTATTGGATAATCGTGGGTCCATCTGCCTTCGGTTAAAACCTCAGCCAGTTCCCTGGCTTTCTCATCGCCATATTTGTCCCTGAGGAGGGAGTATATGAATTCCCTAACCTGTCTGAGGGCTTTCTTTGAAACATCCGCTAGAATTAATGTTTGATCATCCACCTTATCCACGCCCTTCTGCTCAACGGCTTTTATTATGCTTGGGGCAGGGTATTGCCCCAATTGGGGATCAACGGGTCCCAAAACAGCGTGGGGATCCATTATTATCTTATCCGCCGCCAGGGCTATTAGAGTTCCACCGCTCATTGCATAGTGGGGAACTATAACCCTTGTCTCAGCCGGATGATCGTTAAGAGCTTTGGCTATCTGGGTTGCTGCGAGGACCAGCCCTCCCGGTGTGTGAATTATTAAGTCTATGGGCTTATCTTTTGGTGCCATTCTTATCGCTCTTAAAACCTCTTCACTGTCTTCAACGCTGATGAACTTGTAGAAGGGGATTCCAAAGAGCCCAACACTCTCTTGCCTGTGGATTAGTGTAATTACCGTTGAGTTTCTCCTGCGGGAGAGCCTTTGGAGTAGCTTTGCCCTGCTTATTTGGAGGCTTTTAAACTGCATCTGAGGCCAGAGCAACAGATAAAGGAAGAACAACCACCAGATCAATGAGCCAAAGAACCCGCTCAATGGATCCATTGGCACCACCCCTATTCAACTATAGTAACGCAATGTTCTTAAAATTTTTGCTTCAACTTCATTCGAAGCTGTCGATAGCCGTATATATCCGGAATGGGAATTTATAATGGTGAAAACATGAAGAGAGGGATAATCCTCATAATATTTTTGATGCTCCTTCCGCTGGCGAGCGCCTGCTATAGCCCGATGGATAACCTTGCGGTGGAGGTATATCTCAACAAACCTGGCATATCCTACAATTTAACACCCTTGAAAAGTGCGGAGAATGTGCTGATAGAGAATAACACAATAATCTACCGCTCCCATTATGATGAACGGGTTGCTATCATTTTAAGGGAGGCAAAAGGGCTACACCTGAGGATTCAGATACCCGCGAAAAGCTTTAATTCGAGCTATACCTACACGAGGTTTAATTTATCATTCATATTCCCAAATGAAAGCTTAAAGAATGCGGAAAAGCTGGGCTGGAAGATTGAAGGAAATTACGTTTTTAGGAAGCAAAATCTGCTTGTTCAAATCTCTTCCCTAAAGGGCAACGAATGCAGGAGTGATAATGAATGTGCCACGGGAGGATGTTCGGGAGAGATATGCACCACGAGAGAGAATGCCAAGAACATAGTCTCAATATGCGTCTATAAGGATTGGTATAAGTGCCTTCAAATGACGAGCTGCGGCTGTGTGAATGGCGTGTGCACATGGAAGCCAAATGAGGACTTCGAAAAATGCTTGAAATCTCATGGTGTGGATCCCAGTAAGATCATCAAAGTTGCCAGTGGGGAGGTTTTAATAGCCGCTTACAACAGAGAGAAGCTAGGTGAGGAGGATTTAAAAGAACTTAAAGAGCTCTTTAATGTGCTTGGAATTTCATGTGCCTTTGAAAACCTGACGTTTAAAACCGAAAAAATCGACATGCCAAAGGGGATTGTGGATGAATATTCCTTCAACTTCAAAGAGGCCCTAAGAGAAGAACTCAAATGGCTCAAAGAGAATGAAATAATCAATATAACCGATGATGATATCGAAGCCATAACAAGTGTTGCTGAAAGAGGTAAAGCAGGTTATAACTCTCAAATTGGATGGTATGAAACTAAAGAGGGAAAGATGGCGTGGATCCCCTACTATAAAAGCAAGAATCCCCTTTTATTAAAGTGTGCAGTGGCACCTCATAATGTTTCCCTGCCCAAAGGGAAGATAGCACTCCCCACTTCCACTTCTACTCCCACTCCCTCTTCCTCAAGCACTCCCTCGCCACGGGAGGGAATATGTGGTACATCATTCATCGCAGCGCTGACCCTACTGCCCCTCATCATCAAGAGGTGCGGGAAGTGATTTTTATTTTTTCACTTCAATTCATTTTGAAGCTTTAACAACCCTTAAATGTAATAAACGTCTAGTATTTCTTGGTGGTGTCATGAAAAAGAACATGAAGCTGCTGGGTGTTCTCATAGTTATGGTTTTAATCTTTCTTGCGGGAATAATTTACATAGGAGGACTCTTCAAAACCGGGGGAGCGACTTATCAGAAGGGGTATTCCAAACCATCCTCTAGACCCTTATATGCAACTGAGACGGCAACTGCATCTATCCCTACAGCAACCGGGCCCACGGCAACTACTGTGAAAGAAGTTGTTCAAAGGCTTAAAAAGGACTATTATATTACAATTCAAGATGATGATCCAATTAAAGTTGCCTCTGATATCAAGAGTCAGATCTCTTCTATGGGCGGTTATGTGGTGAGTGAAAACCTCGATAGAAGTGAGAGGAGAATTGTGTATTACATGGAGTTCAGAATCCCAAATACGCTCGAGAATGAGCAGAAGCTCGGCTCCTTTTTAAATGCATATAATGTCAAGAGCCTTCGTTTGGAAACTCAGGATGTCACAAGCCAGTATAATCAAATAATGGCGGAAATAGAGAGCCTTGAGACGGAGAAGAAACAGCTGCTGGAATTCTATAATCTCTCCAAAGATGTCAATGACCTGATTATGATTGAGAACAGGATTGCCTCAATAAATTCACGCCTCAACTACCTCTACCTCCAGAAGGATTATTACGAGAAAACCACGAACTATATAACGTACCACGTGACAATAGAGAGCAAGGAAAAGCCCGTTTTTGAAGTTGATACGAACTTTAAAGCCACGATTTACAGGGCGTTGGAAATCCTCCTGGGCATGATAAATGCGGGGATAGTCCTCTTAATAGTAGGTTCACCCGTGGCATTGCTCCTGATCGTCGGAAAGAAGATTTATGACAGATACCATGTAAAGAAAAAAGGGGAGGGTTAATTTTTGATTTCTTGATTTTCCGCCGATGAACGTGAACCCAATTAGAGGGTAATGAACTGAGGAGTGAGAGGGAATTAAAGAAGTCCTTCTTTTCTGCTAGTCGGGGCAATCACCCATAATGGCACTCCAATATCACTCCCTGATTATAATCTCAATCTTCCTCCCCTCTTTGTATCCTTTCATCGCCGATAGCATTCCCTTAACAGTTTTCTCCACAAGCTCCTGCACCCAGTCCTTCATGGGTAGAATCTTTCCATCGACCTTGACAATTACCTTTGCCCTTTGGTTCAAGACCACACAGTCTTTGAGCGTTTTCTCACCTTTAACTATCAGCTTTGCCATGTTATAGCAATCGAAGCCGCACATTCTGCAATCTATATTTGGAAGCATGAAAGCCTTCCTTTCGATTAAATCCGCAAGCTTCTCCACATCTCTAAGGGCATTTATCACGGGAAGTCCTTCAATCCTGTCGCTTTCATCATTTGCTATAACACCACTCACAGCAATTCCCAGCCCATCGTTTAACTCTTTAACCTCACTCTCCTCCCTTGCGCATATTACTTTGGGAACGTGCTTTATCGATTTAAAACCCTCAAGAAGTAGGAAATCCACATCGGGCATCATTGATAGCAGAGCGTTAAGATCCTTTGCTTTGAAGAGGAAAGCGTCCGTGTCCTCTGCTTTCACCAGAACATAATCCGCCACACCGGAGAAGCGCCAAGTATCGCTTCCTTCCCTATCGAAAGTTGCATGCATGCTCTTTGCTATACCAATGCGATAGCCCCTCTTCTTCAACTCCCTTGCAACAGCCTCAAGTGAAGTTGTTTTTCCACTCTTTTTGAAGCCAACAAAGGCAACAGCCCTCATTTTAATCACCTCAATAGCTCTTTAAACCGATTACCCTCGCCTGTTTTTCACTCCATTTATATGCCACATAACCGAACAGGACGTAAACCGATGATATCACAATCAAATATACAATCTCGTTTTTAGCACTTCCGTATCCAAATGCCACCACTTTCCTTATGGCATCCGTTGTTGGTGCGTATGGGAGCGCTTTAGCCATGATCTGCAGGCCCTTTGGAAGGATGCTCAGGGGGTACATTGCCCCACTCAGGGCAAACACGAGCATCTCAAGGACTGTTATAAACGGTCCCGGATCTCTCAGGTAGAGAACCACACCAGCAGCTGCCATTCCAAGCCCTATCATTCCAAGGGCGCCAATTAGAAGCACGGGGACGGCTTTGATAAATGCCAAAAAGTTCAGGTGAAGGTTAAAGAGGAACTTGAAGAGTACTAGATAAAAGATGAGGTATATGAGTGTCATAACTATTCTCAGGAGAACATTCCCGAGGAAAAAAGTCGGCCTTCTCATAGGGGCGGCAAAATTATATTCTAAAGTTCCTGCATAAAGCTCGTCCACAACATTCCAGACAAAACCGCTTAAAAATGTGAGTCCAAAGAAGAGGACCATGAGGCCGAGAACGGCAAATGCTACGTAGTCCGAGTATCCCGTTAATTTCTGCAGTGCCGGAGAGTTTCTCTCCCCCGTTAATCCTATGCCTATAAGAAGAGCCTGAGCCACAAAGAAAAGCCCCATTAGTATATCGCTCACAAACCATATTTTGTAGCTCAGGAAGATACGCCAGTTCTTGACCATAACCGCCCATAGGGGCCTCAGCTCAGTAGCCACCATAACCCACCACCCTCGTGATCTTCTCGGCCCACCTGAATATACCGTAGCTTATGAGCCAATAAGCGGTGGATAAGAGAAGCAATGCCTGCAGGCTCGAGGCCATCTCAGCATAACTCTTCCCCACAAAAACACCTCTAACTATGTTTATAGCATGGGTTAGGGGGATTGCATTTCCAACTGCCCTGACCCAGTATGGCATGACATTGAGAGGAAAGAAGACGCCTGAGAGGAACATTACCAGAAATTCAAATATCTGTCCGAGGGCTCCTATATTCTTAAAGAGCATCACCAAACCTGCAAAAATCATCCCAAAGCCCAGAAATGCAACAAATGCCAGCATGAAGATGGGAACAGCCTTTAAAATAATCCCCCAGCTCAGCGGTATTTTAAAGAGACAGACCCCAAAAAGGAACACAACTCCCATGAGGACATTGTCTATGAGTATCCAGCCCAAAGAGAGCCCTATCAGGAATTTTATAGTTCGTAATGGAGCTAACATGTTGATCTCCAAAGTTCCCCGCTGGAGTTCCCTTCTAATACCAAATATGTATGCTTCTATCGGAGATGTGAAGAGCCACCATAGAACATAGCCAATTAAAGCATAAGTGGGATAATCGCCCATTCCTGTGGAAGCCGCCAGCATACTTGAATAACGTCCTCCAAGAACAGCTTGTCCAAAAAAGATGAACTGCACAAGAAACACTATGCCGACGATTATGGAACTAACGACCCTCAGAGGGTACCTGAAGAACATCCTCAATTCCTTCTCCATTACGGCGAGCATACCATCACCTAATCTCTTATTGCTCTCCCCGTTAGCTTTATGAAAACATCCTCAAGCGTGGGTTCCTTCTGTTCGACACTCAAAATTTTTGCACCCCTTCTTACGAGCCATTCAACAAGTTTTGGTAGCTCTTCCTCAACTACCTGACCCCTTAAGAGCAGCATGTTTGTGCTCGCATCCTCTTTAACAACAGCCATTCTAAAAGGGCTCCGCTCAAGTTTTGATGGAGCAAAGTCCTTCACCTTTATCTCAACGGCGTCTTCATCGGTAATCATCCTCTTAAGCCCCTCCGGGGTATCCAGGGCTATGATTTTACCGTGATCTATTATGGCTATTCTGTCACAGAGTTCCTCGGCTTCCGCCATATAATGCGTTGTAAGGAGGACGGTTTTTTTGTGCTCTTCAACGAGCTTTTTTATGAATTCCCTGACAAAGAGCGCGCTTTGAACATCGAGGCCCAGTGTGGGCTCATCGAGAAAGAGCACCTCGGGATCGTTTATTAATGCCTTCGCTATCGCCAGACGCTGCTTCATACCTCTTGAGAAGCCCATCACAAGATCATTTCTCCTCTCCCACAGACCGACAAGCTTTAAAAGTTCTTCTATCCTCCCCTTCTCCTTATTTTTGGGAACATAATAAATTCTCGAGAAGTACTTCAGATTCTCATAGGCTGAAAGACGCCAGTATAATGTCCTCTCCCCCTCGGCAACGAGATTTATCCTTTTTCTAATTTCCCGCGCATCCCTCTTAATATCATAGCCCAGGATTTTAGCCTCTCCTCCCGTTGGCTCCAGGAGGGTTGTAAGCATCTTTATCGTCGTGGTCTTACCCGCACCGTTGGGCCCGAGGAGTCCAAAGAGCTCTCCCTTCTTAACTTCAAAGCTTATGCCTTTAACGGCTTCAATCCACTCAACCCTCCTCAGAGGGAGGGGTATTTTCTTTGGATAGCTCTTTTTCAATTCCCTGACCTCAATGGCGTTCATTTCCCTCCCCACCTACTTTCCACTCTCATGAATTATAAATCTAACGCTCACTTGTGAGCAATCTGAAGGTTAAAGTTAAAAGGTGATTCCCATGTTATTCTATGTGAGAAGGTGATGTTATGAGGCGTTATTTATTCCCACCACTGGCACTTCCATTCATAATACTCTTAGTTTTCCTACTGCCGTTGCTCTTCATCCTGTTTGCGGGTACAATAACTCTAGCATTTAGAAAGCTGGGGCTTCCTCTATCTGTTGCATACACACTCTTCTGGGCATCTCTTATAGGAAGCTTCATCAATATTCCTGTGAAGGAGGTAACGAGCTACAGACCGATAGCCCGGGTTAAGGAGGTTTCATTCTTTGGGGTTACTTATCCCGTTCCATACGTGGACTGGGGAGAACAAAAGACGGTCATAGCTGTGAACGTGGGAGGGGCGCTGGTTCCCTTAAGCATAGTCTCATACGAGATAGTCAGACTGAGCACGGTGGGTGATTATGAACTCCTTGGAAAGGCATTCCTGGCAACCATAATAGCCGCTCTCATAATCCACTCATTTGCAAAGCCCGTAAGAGGGCTGGGAATCGCCGTACCCACATTAATACCTCCCCTAATCGCCATAGCACTTGCCTTGATACTCGGGGGAAATAAACCTCTGATAGCATACATGAGCGGCACGATGGGCGTCCTCATAGGTGCCGACCTTATGAACATGAAGAAAATAAAAGAGCTCGGAGCCCCGATGGCCAGCATAGGAGGGGCCGGAACATTTGATGGGATATTCCTGGCCGGGATTTTGGCAGTTCTGCTTGTCTAAAATTAGGGAACAACGAGAGTGCCATTATGGATTCCCTTAATTACATCAAAGAGCCTGATGGCATCCTCCTTCCCAACTATGATTGTTTTGATCTTCCCTCTCTCAATGAATTTTGCCGCCAGCGCATCAACAACCCCGCTTCCGCCCGCTTTGCTCTCACCCTGCATGGCTATCTCTACCAGCTTTTGAGTGGTTATCTTGGCCAGCTTCCTGGCATTTGGGTTCTTCCTTGGATCAGAGTCGTACACCCCATCCACATTTGTTATAACAACCAGAAGATCCGCTTGAAGATATTCCGCCAAAAGAGCGGCAACGGCGTCCGTGGTGTGCCCCGGATGAGTCCCCCCCATTATGGGGATCTTTTTAACCTGCATGACCTCCCATGCCTTCCTGAAGTCCTGAACAACAAAAGGATATGCTTTTTCTCCTAGAGCAGCTATCAGGAGCATTGCATTCGCCCGCGTAATGTGTATTCCTATGTAATCCTTGAATGTCTCGTTTGGTGTGAATGTCTTCGCAGCCTTTATGTACTCCCTGGCAACTTTTCCGCCCCCTACAACGACGGCTACTTCGTGATCCTCACTTATCTTTGTGAGCTGATATGCAATTTTTTTTATGAAATCAATGTCCGGCTCGTCTGGAACGAGAACAGAACCTCCTATATCAAACACTACTCTCATGTAGCACCCTCTCCAAGTTAAGCAAGAATTGGTTTATAATCTTTCCGGAAGTTAGAGCTCTATTTTCATATGTTCTTCAGCCTAACGAGCTCCTCCAGATCATAATATATTTGCTCCACAAGCTTCTTCCACTCGCACTCCGCCCGAAGCCATCTCTCAATTTTCTCTCTATTCTCCCTCACAATAGTTTTGAACTCTCCATAATGAATGCCTGCAGGTCCTAAAAAGTCATAAATCTCGGCTTTGTTCCATAAATAGCTTGAGATAAATTCCACTTTATCATATTCTCTCTCCACAATCCTCTTGTCTGGTTCTGGGGGGATTGGAAGCTCAAAAAACACCCCGGGTTCCATCAACTCACCTCAATATATAATTAGTCCTTGAAATATATAAAAATGCCGAAAATCTAAATTGTATTTAATACTTAATAATGACAGGGAATTATAAGGAAAAATTGCTCTTTGTCGCACCATCAATTTAATAATCCCTTCATCTAAATCTTAATTTGGGAAGAGATATGATAATCATAGATGGAAGCTATGGGGAAGGAGGGGGACAGATACTAAGAAGTGCCGTGGCGCTCTCTGCCATAAGCGGAAAACCAATTAAAATTATAAACATCAGAGCGAATCGCCCAAAGCCCGGATTGAGCAATCAGCATCTTCATGCAATTTTGGGAGTCAAAGAGCTGTGCGGTGCAGGGGTTAAAGGAGCAAAGCTGGGCTCAACGACGTTAGAGTTTTATCCTGGGGAGATAAGCGCAAAACATGTTAAGATCCCAATAAAAACTGCCGGCAGCATAAGTCTGGTGCTCCAAGCTCTTCTCCCGGCTATGGCTTTTTCCAGAGAAGAGATAACCTTTGAAATCACTGGAGGGACGGATGTTCCATGGTCACCTCCCATAGACTACATAAAGCATGTTACGCTCTTCGCGCTGCAAAAGATGGGTTTAAATGTGGAGATAAAAGTGAAGAGGAGGGGACACTATCCAAGGGGAGGGGGTTTGGTCTCTGGAAAAGTGGAGCCATGGGAAGAAAAGAAAAAACTTGTAGCCAGAAAATTTAGAAAGATAAACAGATTTGAAGGTGTGAGCCATGCCACAAACCTTCCACACCACATAGCCGAGAGGCAGGCGGAGAGTGCAAGGAGAATCCTTGAGAAAATTTTTCCAAATTTGAGTGTCGGAATAAATAGGGAGACTAGCAGGAGTGCCGGGCCGGGGAGTGGAATAGTTCTCTGGGCTGATACGGACGTCCTAAGGATTGGAGGTGATGCCCTGGGAAAAAAGGGAAAGCCTGCCGAGGCTGTTGGGAGGGAAGCGGCGGAAGAATTAATAGAAGAGCTAAAATCGGGCTATGCAGTGGACAGATTCCTGGGAGACCAGCTCATACCATTTCTCGCCTTTACAGGCGGGGAAATATGGGTAAGTGAGATTACAAAGCACCTGCTGACGAATATCTGGGTCGTTGAGAGGTTCTTTGGAAAGGTCTTTGAAGTTGAGGGGAGAAAAATCAGGGTTATTAAAAAGGTTGGCTGAGCCTTGAATGAATCTCCTTTCATGATATACTGTATTCTTTTGGGCATTTTATCGCCATGAAAACGCTTTTAAACTTTACAAACTACAAAGGCTTAGATACCTTGACAGGTGGTTCTTATGAGCATGGAAGAAAAGGTTAATGAGTTGCATGAAATGAAGGAAAGGATTCTCCAGATGGGTGGAGAGAAGGGAGTGGAAAAGCAGCACGCCAGAGGTAAGCTCACTGCGAGAGAGAGAATTGAAAAGCTCCTCGATCCCGGAAGCTTTGTGGAGATAGGGATGTTTATCAAGCACAGAAACACGGATTTCGGTTTGGGGGAGAAGGAACTTCCAGCCGATGGAGTCATAACGGGATATGGAACCATTGATGGAAGGCTCGTTTTTGTGTACGCCCAGGACTTCACGGTGATGGGGGGCTCTCTTGGAGAGATGCACGCGGCGAAAATCAAGCGTGTCATGGAGTTGGCACTCGAAGCTGGGGCGCCCATAATAGGTTTAAATGACTCAGGAGGAGCTAGAATTCAGGAGGGCGTTGACTCCCTCAAGGGATACGGCGACATCTTCAAGATGAATACCATTATGAGCGGCATTGTCCCTCAGATCACGGTTATTATGGGTCCATGTGCAGGAGGAGCGGTTTATAGCCCGGCAATTGGGGACTTTATAGTTATGGTCAACAATCCGGCAACCTTCATGTTTATCACAGGGCCTCAGGTAGTTAAAGCTGTTACAGGCATTGAGGTTTCCTCTGATCAGCTTGGAGGAGGTATGGTACACGCTCAAAAGAGCGGTCAGGCTCACTTAATTGCCAACAGCGATGAAGAAGCTCTGGCACTGGTAAGACGTTTGGTAAGCTATCTACCATCAAACAATATGGAAAAAGCGCCAAAACTCCCAACAAGCGACCTTCCATTTAGAAAGAGCGAGAAACTCTATGAAATAGTGCCGGATGATCCAAATAAAGGTTATGACGTAAGACAGGTCATCTATGAGATAGTGGATAGAGATGCCAATGGGAACCCGGATTTCTTAGAAATACTCCCATACTATGCTCCAAATGCGGTTGTTGGATTCGGAAGGATGAATGGACAAACAGTTGGATTTGTGGCGAACAACCCAATACACCTGGCAGGAGTTCTCGATATAGACTCAAGCGATAAGATAGCACGCTTCGTGAGAACGTGTGATGCTTATAACATACCAATTGTAACCTTAGTTGATGTTCCCGGCTATTTACCAGGAGTTCAACAGGAGTACGGAGGGATCATTAGGCACGGTGCCAAGGTCTTATATGCCTATGCAGAGGCGACGGTTCCTTTGGTGACTATAATTCTAAGAAAAGCCTATGGAGGAGCATATTTGGCTATGGGAAGCAAGCACTTGGGTGCCGATTTTGTCTACGCCTGGCCCACGGCAGAAATTGCGGTTATGGGACCCGAAGGAGCAGCAAACATCATATTTAGAAAGGAGATTGCAAAGGCAGAGAACCCTGAGGAGTTCAGACAGCAGAAGATCAAAGAGTACAGGGACAAGTTTGCCAACCCATACGTGGCGGCGGGAAGAGGATACATTGACGATGTAATAGACCCTGCAGAAACCAGAGGGAGAATAATAATGGCTCTCGAGGCGCTCTCAAGCAAGCGTGTTAAGCTACCTCCAAAGAAGCATGGGAACATCCCATTGTGAGGTGTGAGCGATGATTTCAATGCAGGCATTCATTGAAGGCCTCTATGTCACGGTACTCGGTGTCACCGTGGTCTTCCTCGTCCTCATTATTTTGGCACTCGCAATGTACGGCATAGGGTACGTTGAGAAGCTCCTGATCCCAGAGAAGCCCAAGCCTAAAAAAGTCGTGAAGGAAGAAGCCAAGGAAGTTGTGAAGGAACGGGTCGAAGCGAAAGAGATTAAGATAGAACCCAGAAAGCTCGCAATAATCACCGCGGCTATTTTAGCATACATAGGGGAGAAAAATGCCCAGCTGAGACCCCTTCCATTTAAAAAGAAAGTTCATGATTACTGGTCTCTATATGGCATGCAGAGCCAGATGGATGAAGTTGAGAACTTTAACTATGAGTTGGGGAAGTGGTGAATATGAAGGGAAAGGTTAAGATCATTGTGGATGGGACTCCATACGAAGTTGAAGTTGAGGAATTGAGTGGAGGAAGGTTCAAAGTAAGCTTTGAAGGCGAGAGCTACGAAGTTCAGGCAAAGGATTTAGGGATACCCACGACCGTTGCTCCTCCGGAGGTGGTCACCACCCCTGTGGCTCCTGTTTCAGCCCCTGTTTCAGCCCCTGTTTCGGTTCCAGCGAAACCTCAGCCTGTGGGTGGGAATGTTGTTTCAGCGCCCATGCCTGGTAAGATTCTCAGGATTCTTGTTAAGGAGGGTGAGCAAGTTAAAACAGGCCAAGGATTACTGGTTTTAGAAGCAATGAAAATGGAGAATGAAATCCCCTCACCAAAAGACGGGATTATTAAAAGCATCCTAATAAAAGAAGGAGACACAGTAGACAC
>QMUB01000003.1 GCA_003663695.1 Thermococci archaeon
GAATGAGACACCTGCTTTTCTCATGTATGGAACGCTTAGAGCCCAGTTGTAGTAGGCGCTACCAAAGGCAACGCTACCATCTTCAACCCTAACGAGCCACTTGTCTTTGAACTCTTCGGGAGCGTATCTCTTAATGAGCCTGTTAACGTCTTTAATAACCTTAACAAAGCGCTCCTGCATTTGCTGTGGGGTCAGCTTGAGCTCTTTAATGAGCCTGTCAGTCTTGTTTATGAAAAGGACGGGCTTAACGTATTCCCTAAGAGCTTGTCTTAAAACGGTCTCCGTCTGGGGCATGACACCCTCGACGGCGTCAACGACGATGATGGCACCGTCTATGGCCCTCATTGCCCTTGTAACGTCACCACCGAAGTCAACGTGACCCGGGGTATCGATGAGGTTGATGAGATAAGTCTGACCCTCATACTCGTGAATCATTGAAACGTTGGCGGAGTTAATTGTTATACCTCTTGCCTGCTCCTGTTCGTCAAAATCGAGCACGAGCTGCTTCCCTGCAAGCTCCTCACTAATCATCCCCGCTCCAGCCAAAAGGTTGTCGCTCAGCGTCGTCTTACCGTGGTCAATGTGAGCGGCAATGCCCATATTCCTAATTCTCTCGGGCTGAACCATCAATTCCTTAATATGTTTAATCATTTCTTCCCTTCTTCCCATTATCAATCACCTCAAATTCTCTCGATGAGCTTGTCATCTTTCACTCTAAAAGTTCGGTTATAAATCTTTCCCCAGAACACCCTGCTTGAGCAGAGTTTGATTAATGCTGGCGCACTCTTTAAAAGGGGATATAGCCATCCGCTCATTCAATGCGCTTTAATGTTGGAAAAAGTGTCATATTGTTAGAGAATTAATGCCCAAAATAGCAGAAAGAGAAGAAGGGAAATCACCTTGAAGACTGGGCAATTCTCTCGATTTCTTCCTTCTTGCTGTAGGCAAAGCTCTTTGTGTCCCTGTTTGCGGCAGCCATAAGCTCCTCGGCGAGGGCTTCGGCAAAACTTACCTTGTTTCTGTAGCACTTGGCGCTCGCTCCAAGGGCAATGTTCTTCAGGGCTATGTCAAGCCTCCTGATAGGTGAGACGTCAACTGCCATATGATATCTAATTCCACCGAAAGCTATTGTCGTTGTATCCTCTCTGGGGGAGGAGTTCTCAATCGCCCTGACGAGGATTTGGATTGGGTTTTGCTTTGTTCTCTTTTCGATGATCTCAAAAGCTTCCTTAACAACCTCATAAACCTTGACTTTCTTGCTCATAACTGACCTGTGCTCTCTCCTCATGAAGTGCCCGCCAACCTTGTGGGATGAAGCACCGCTCCTCATGAGCTTGTTTATGAGGCGTTCCACTATGTGAACATTTGTTTTTCCAAAGGCCTTCTTGGCATGCCTGCCGTGGGTGTGTGGTAGGATGATTGGGGTCAGGGAGATGTAGGGCTTTAGTGATGGATCCCTAATCTCAACGTCTTCAACGCTCCACCTTCCAAAGACTTTGACTTCTTTGGGTTGGTAAAATCTCTTCTCAACGCTCTTCATGTTCATGCTATCACCTTCTTGGCTTCTCCTTTCTTCCCTTAACGAGCTCTTTCAGTGAAACTCTGTTAACCTTAACCACCTTGTATCTGATTCCCGGTATATCACCTATTGAACCACCCTTTGCACCACCGATTCCCTCGATGATAACCTCATCGTGCTCGTCTATGTGGTTTATAGCACCGTCTCCCGGTGTGAACGCGGTAATAACCTTACCGTTCTTTATGAGCTGCACTCTGACGGCCTTTCTCATTCCTGAGTTTGGCTGTTTGGCCTCGACGGCAATTTTCTCCAGGACTATTCCCTTGGCTTGCGGCGAACCCTCAAGAGGGTCGCTTTTGACCTTGAGATTTAAAACTCTCCTCTTGTACGTAATATCGCTCCATCTAAACTTCTTTCTCTTAAGCTTAAGCTTCCTTCCAGCAAATTCACCATTTGGTGCTTTCTTACCAGCCATGACCATCACCTCAAATTATTATCACATCTTCAATGCCATGGTGTCTCTCCATCAAATCCTTAACCAGGTTTATGGTCTGGCCCCCTCTCCCTATAGCCTTAGGCTTTTCCCTCTGGGCTATATCGAGGAGGGCAACTTTCTTCCCATCTCTCTTTTCCGTGATGTGGGCTTTTTTAACCTTTACGCCCACTATCCTATAAATGTTTCTGAGGAACTCCTCAGGATTCTCTGAGAACTCAATGAGATCAATGCCCTTTCCAAGCATGTTCTGGATTTTCTTAACGTTTGCTCCCCTCTTTCCGAGGGCCAAACCCATCTCACCCTTTTTTATGACGTAGATGAGTCTGTTCTTATTTTGATCAATAATGCAGTCGAGCGCTGTAGCCCCTGTCATGCTCTCAAAGAGTGCTATGAACCTTATCTGGTCAGTATTTAACTTTAAGGGCATTACGCCTTACCCCCACTCAGGGCTAAAATATTGCTCTCTCCAGGCTCCACTATGGCCAGGGATGCGACCACAAAGGGTTTACCCAATGTTGTTCCGAGCTCAACGCTAGTCCCCTCGAACTCATAGATGGGTATATTACTCAGCTTGCCGTAGTACTCCAGATCCTCCTTGACATCCTTTGGTGCATTTCTAGCAACTATAATGAGCTTGGCTCCCCCAATCTTAGCAAGTTCAACTGTTCTCTTTGAACCAATGACAACTTCACCAGTCTCCAGAGCTTTTCTAAGCTCGTAAGCTAAATCCATTAACTACACCTCCTCTACTCCTTTTCTTTTGGTTGGATTGGTAACCTCATTGTCAGCTTAACCATACCCGTTCCAACGGGCACCGGCTGTCCTATCAGGACGTTCTCCACCACACCGCTAAGGGGATCGGATTCTCCCCTCTCGGCTGCTTCAAATAAGTGTTGAGTGGTAATCTCGAAGGCTGCCCTCGCAAGCACGCTCGCCTTTCCACCAACGATACCGTGCCTTCCTATCGCCTTGACGGTACCGTTTAAAGTCATCATATCCGCAACGAGCATGATATGCCTAACATCAACTTCCAGACCCTGCTCCTGCATTGTGTTAACTATCTCCTCCACTATTGCATTTCTGGCAGCTTCAACACCAAGCACTTCTGCTATCTCGTGTATGTTGTTTGTTCTGGTTCTCGTTGGGTCAACGCCTTTAACCTTGAGCACCTGCTTGAAGTTTGAGCCCTCTGTATATATTACATACTCCTCGCCACTTGGTCTAACAACGGTTTTGTTCACACCGGAGAGACCTTTTAAGCGATGACTTTTAACCTTTTCGGCAATTTTCCTAAGGTCTGAAAGCTTCTCGGCTTTCTTGGGTCTAACTATGAGGGTGTAACCATCAACTTCAAATTCAGCTGTCTTGAATGAGCTCTTAAGCTTTTTCTGGATGTCCTCCATTGTCAGACCAGATTTCTCCAAACGCTCGGGTTCAATGTCCACTATAATCTCGAGGTTTATAATGTCCGTTGTTATGCTCTGAGCCAGGTTTAGTATTGTTGTACCTTCTATTCTCCTGGCAACTTCTTCCGCTTTCTTTTTGTCATATCTGTGTTCTTCGTCCAAATAGACCATCATAATTGGTGTGGAGGGGTTTTTTCTGGCATCCACAAGTTCTATGATTCTCGGGAGACCCAGAGTAACGTTAATTTCCGCGACACCTGCATAGTGGAATGTGTTGAGGGTCATCTGGGTTGAGGGCTCACCCATGGATTGTGCCGCAACTGTACCAACGGCTTCTCCAGGTTCGATTAAAGCGCCTTCATACTCTTCGACGGCTTCCTTTACTATTGCCTCCACTTCCTTCTTCTTGAGCCTGTACTTCTTATGATATTCAAGGAGTTTTTGGTAAAGCTCCTCTCTGATGTTTATGGGAAGAGCGGCACCTTTACTCTCAACTATTGAATGAATGGATTTGGGGGAAAGGGATGGCATTTCACTCACCTCTCATCTTCAGTAATGTCCTCACAATGACCCTATCCACATTCAGGGTCTTTCCGCCCCAGCTCTTCATTGGATCAACTCCATCCTCACCATAGCGGAACTGCACGATAATCCCAGAGGGATCCCTGACCGTTCCGTCATAGTCCACTTTGAGATCCTGGAGAGCATTTATCAAACGACGCTGCATATAACCGCTTTGTGCAGTTCTAACCGCAGTGTCAACGAGACCTTCTCTACCTCCCATTGCATGGAAGAAGTATTCCGTGGGGGTTAGTCCGCTTTTGTAAGAGTTAACCACAAATCCTTTAGCTTCCGCACCCAGATCATTGGGCTTGAAGTGCGTGGTTACCCTTCCCCTGTATCCTCTGTAGAGCCTCTTACCTCTAATTGATTGCTGTCCGAGCATTGCCGCCATCTGTGTAATGTTAAGGATTTTACCCCTTGCTCCTGTCTTTGCCATGATGACCGCATGATTGCCCATACCCAGGTACTGGGAAGCGATGTCACCGGCTTGATCTCTAGCTTCTGCCAGCTTCTGCATTATAAGGCTCTCCAATGTCTCCTCCAGTGTTTTACCCGGATGTGCATCAAGCTCTCCCATTTCATATGCCTGTATGAGTCTGTTGACATTGTTCTCTGCCTCCCTTATGATTTCCCTGATTCTCTCTATTGCATCCTGGGGCAGATCCTCATCATCGATTGCTGTCGTGAATCCCTTGTGAGTTATAACCCAAATTGCAAGCTTTGTAACCTGATTAAGGAATTGCTTGCCCCTCTCTGTGCCATACTCCTTTACTATGAGATCCAAGAGCCTCCCATCTTCTCTACCGTATGCTTTTTTGTCTATTACACCGCTGAGCAGTTTGCCGTTTCTTATATAGACAAAGCCATCATCCGAAAGCTCTCTAATCTCCTCATCGCTGAGAACCAGCTTCTCCTCAATGGCTTTCTTGAGCTTTTCGCACTTCTCTTTATCCTTGCATCCCACTTTGTTCTCATACCAGATTGTCAGATCCTTTGGGAGGAGAAGTGAGAATATGGTCTTACCGCTCCAGAACTCCACACCTTTTTCCACTCTATCGGGCTCCGGGAGCTCGTCCACATCAACGCCGGCGAACATCAGCATCTGCTCAACCTCAAGCCTCGTAAAGTATGCCCCTTCCCTCGTCAATAGGTATCCTCCGGAGATGTGGTCCTGAATTCCCCCTATTAGAGGGCCACCATACCTCGGAGATATGATGTGGTTTTGCACTTCCATCAATATTCTTGCCTCTGCCTGAGCTTCCTCCGTCTGTGGCACGTGGAGGTTCATCTCATCCCCATCGAAATCTGCGTTGTAGGGAGGACAAACCGAGAGGTTAAGCCTAAATGTCTTGTAGGGCATTACCCTAACGCGGTGTGCCATGATGCTCATTCTGTGGAGGGATGGCTGTCTGTTGAAGAGCACTATATCCCCATCCATCAAGTGTCTTTCAACCGTCCATCCTATATCGAGCATCTCAAGTACCGTCTCCCTATTGGTCTCCATTATCCTAATCCTTCTCCCCTCGGGATCGATAACGTAATTGGCTCCAGGATATTTATCGGGCCCGTTCGATATGAGCTTCTTAAGCTTCTCCATGTTGAACTCAGTAACCTTCTCCGGGATAGTCAGCTCCATCGCAATTGCTAGGGGAACACCCACCTCATTTATGCTTATCATGGGGTCCGGAGAAATAACAGTACGGGCTGAGAAATTAACACGTTTACCGCTCAAATTGCCTCTAAATCTTCCCTCTTTACCCTTCAATCTCTGGGAGAGTGTCTTTAATGGTCTTCCGCTTTTGTGCTTTGCCGCTGGGACACCTGAAGTCTCGTTATTTATGTAAGTGGTAACGTGGTATTGCAGAAGATCCCATAAATCCTCTATGATCAGCTGGGGAGCACCCGCTTCAATGTTGGTCTTCAGACGGTTGTTTATCCTAATTATATCGACGAGCTTGTGGGTTAAATCATCTTCCGCCCTAACTCCATTTTCCAGGGTAATTGAAGGTCTCGTGGTAACGGGAGGAACGGGCAGAACCGTTAGAACCATCCATTCGGGTCTCGAGTTTTCGGGATGGAATCCCAAAAGGGACAAATCTTTATCGGGGATCTTTTCCAGCCTGTCCCTTACTTCACTTGGCATCATTCTGTGCTTGTATTCGTTGCCCTCCTCATCTATCCGGGTCTCCCAGTAGATCGTGGGCTTTTCGAATTTTATGGGGAACTGAGGAGCACCGCAATGGGGGCATGTTTTCCTCTCCTTGACTTTCTTGTGAATTTCCTTGATCAGTCTGTTAATTTCCGACCTTCTTCCCTCTGCAAACTCAAACTTATGCATGTATTCCTCGATTTCCTCATCCGTGAGGAGTATCCTGCCGCATTCCCTGCACGTGCTTTGGAGGACTCTAAACAATGTTTTTGCAAATCCCACGTGAATTACTGGACGGGCAAGCTCTATATGTCCAAAATGACCCGGACATTCCCCTGCTCTTGCCCCGCAGGTCTCACATCTCAAACCTGGATCTATAACGCCCAGGCGCTTGTCCATGAGCCCTCCATCTATTGGATAACCATCGTCATCATAAGTGTCTGGAACTGTTATCTCAGCGGCACTCATCTTACGGATTTCCTGAGGAGCGAGGATACCAAACTCTATCTTTCCGATAACTTTCTTAATTGAGTGCATGGCTCTCACACCCTATCCTTTAATCTCAGCTTGGGTCTTATTACCATAGCCTTAAGCTCATCAAGCAGGAGCTTGAAGGCATAACTCATTTCTACCTTGCCTATGCGCTCTGTTTCACCACATACTGGGCAGTAAACTTGGTCTCTCCTCTTATCCTCCAATGCCAGATGACCGCAGCTTTCACAGACCCATACTTCGCTTTTATCGCTCTCTTCGAGGAGACGTTCAATGAGGAGCATTGCAGCACCGTGACCAACCAAAACGTCACGCTCCATCTCACCGAACCTGAGACCTCCTTCCCTTGCCCTTCCTTCCGTAGGCTGTTTCGTAAGAACCTGAACGGGACCTCTTGAACGTGCGTGCATCTTATCGGCAACCATGTGGTGGAGCCTCTGGTAATATATGACACCCACGAATATATCCGCCTCAAGCCTCCTTCCGGTAAGTCCATCGTAGAGGACTTCTCTGCCATTGTGTTTGAAGCCGAGCTCTTCAAGTTCTCTTCTAAGCTTCTCTTCCGGCTCTCCGATGAAAGCTGTGCCGTTAACACGCCTTCCTTTAAGTGATGCCACCTTTCCGCCGATGGCTTCCAAAAGCTGTCCGACGGTCATTCTCGATGGAATACCATGCGGATTAACTATTAAATCGGGGGTTATTCCGCTCTCGCTCCAAGGCATATCCTCCTGAGGCACTATTAAGCCTATAACACCCTTCTGACCGTGTCTCGAGGCGAACTTATCTCCAATCTCTGGTATTCTTAAGTCCCTGACGGTGACTTTAACGAGCTTGGTTCCATCTCCACTCTCCGTAACGATAACCTTATCAACTATACCTTTCTCGCTGTGTCTAACCGCTTCACTTGTCTCCCTGCGCTCTTGGAGTATTATTCCCCCCAGACCGGTCTGCTCTTCAAGGAATCTCGGCGGCGAAGTCCTTCCAACGAGGACATCCTTCCCCGAGACCTTTGACTCCGGGAAGATTATACCATCCTCATCCAAGTGCCTGTAGTATTGCTCTCCTCTATATCCCCTAACCGTTGGGTCAGGAATCTCGAAGTGATCGGTTTGTCCGCCCAGGTACTTCTTCTCCTCAACTTCGTAGGTTCTGAAGAATGTTGATCTTGCGAGACCGCGCTCTATCGACGCTTTGTTCATTATGATGGCATCTTCCATGTTATATCCTTGGTAGCTAAGCACGGCAACCACGAAGTTCTCACCTGCAGGTCTGTCCTCGAAACCAACAGCACCCATAACCCTTGAATTAACAAGCGGAACCTGTGGGTAGTGCATCAAATGTCCCCTAGTGTCAACCCTGAGTCTGAAGTTTGCCCATCCCAAACCGAGGCTCTGCTTTGCCATACCCGCTCCATATGTGTTTCTTGGAGCGGCATTGTGCTCTGGATATGGTACCAAAGAAGCTGGCAAACCTAAAATTGCAGCAGGCATGAGCTCCAAGTGGGTGTGCTCCTTCGTTACATCCTCGGGCCATAGTGCCACATAGGCGTTTTCTTCCTCCTCAGCATCCAAGTATTCTATAAGACCCATCTTGACTAAATCGCTCCATTTGAGCTTCCCGTTTTTAATTGCCTCTACATGCTCCTTCTTTAGCTTAGGTTTTCCATCCTCCACTATAATTAGGGGTCTCCTGACCCTGCCGTCATCACTGTTCACATATATTTCCTTAACATCCTCGTAGTAGGCTATGTTTATGACATCGCTTATTTTTCCGCTCCTTCTATCACTCTTGATCTTGTTAACGAGCTCAATACCTTCCTCTATTGTTCCAACGAGAACTCCGTTGAGGTAAACTCTCCATATGTGAGGATTCGGTCTTTTCTCTAGGATATCAACAACCCCGCGCTTTTTCAGATATTCTAAAACATCCTCCTCAGAGACGGCAGTTGTGATCTGAGCCATTAGAGAGAGGTTTTTAACCAAACCACAGTTGGGACCTTCAGGCGTCTCCGTGGGGCAGATCCTTCCCCAGTGGGTTCCATGCAAATCACGGGCTTCAAAGTGTGGCTGTTCCCTGCTTAATGGCGAAGTAACCCTCCTCAGGTGCGAGAGAGTTGACATGTAGTTAGTTCTATCAAGCAACTGACTGACACCTGTTCTACCACCGGGCCAAGCTCCGGTTGCCATTGCGTGCTCTATTCTCTCACTCAAAACGTCAGGTCTAACCGAGTGTCTAACGAACCTCTGCACATTTTCATACATGTACTTCTCGCCCTTTCTCTGGTAGGTCTTGGTAAGCTGGTATTGCATATCCTTAACAAGCTGCCCAAAAGCAACCCTGAAGAGGTCTTTTAAGAGATCACCGGCAAGCTTCAACCTCTTATTTGCGTAGTGATCCTTATCATCCTCACCACGCATCCCAAGGGAGAGCTCCAGAACCTTTAATGCCATCATTCCAAGATAGTATGCCTTCTTAACTCTATCTTCAGGAGAAACACCCATATGAGGCAATAGATTGTTGTCTATTATGCTCTGAGCTCTCCTAAGCCTGTATTCCTTTGGCTGCCCAGGCAATGCTTTCTTTCCTATGAAATCAAGCGCCTCCTCTTGGGTCAATATATCCGCCGCATCATCAAGATTTTCAAAAAGTTCCTTTTGAATTTCAGGATCATCAGAAACAGCCTCGACAATTTCCTTATCGCTCTCAAGACCGAGAGCCCTCATGACAACGACGAACTTTACGAGACCCGGGACATTTGGCATTGAAACATAGAGAATGCCATCCTTCCTCTTTTCCACCTGGATCAAAGCTCTATATCCATGTCTGTATGAAAAGCACTTGGCAAGGTATCTCCTGTTGTTCTCATCCTTCTCCACAAGGGTTTTATTTGGTGCCAGATCCTCAATGGAAACTATTACTCTCTCCGAACCATTTATGATAAAATATCCTCCCGGATCCTTTGGATCTTCGCCAACGCGCCTGAGCTCTTCGTCCTTCATCCCATGGAGCCTGCATGCTTTGGACTTAAGCATTATGGGAAGCTCTCCAATCCTCACTTCTGTTGACTCCTGCTCTATACCGTTAACCACAGGAATCATTTCCAAAAACACGGGTGCCGCATAGGTTAGATTTCTAATTCTTGCATCCAGAGGATATAATGGCTTCCTCTGTCCCTGTGGCTCCTGGAATTCCGGCTCTCCTATTCTTATCTTCCCGAACTTGACCTCAAAGTTTGGAATATCGGGCTTGACCCCTCCAAATTCGTTAATGACCTCCTGAAGACCATGCTCTAAAAAGGCATTGTAAGAGTCCAAGTGCTGCCTGACCAAACCCTTTTCCTGCCAGTAGTTCTCCATAACATACCATAGGTCATCCGGATTAACCTCAACAAGGGTAGGACCTCTCATAATCTCACCTCACCAAAAATTCAATCCTCAACCACTATTCTATAGTAGTAGTAAATTCCAGCTGTCGGACTTTTCCTTTTAATTTCTATGATATCCCCAGGCTTTGCACCGAGTTCTTCAACTGCGGGATCACTAGCCTTGATTTGAGGTAACTGAGAAAGCTTTATATTGTATTTTTTTAGCAATTCCGCTTTCTCCTCGTCGCTTAATATTCTATGCTCAGGAACCAGCTCATGATCAAATATATTAAACTTTCTTTTCGCCGCCACAGAGAATTGCCCCCTTAATATTTTTAGAACTTAACATGAACATGCTAACCTCAACCTTCAGCTTTTGGTATATAAGCTTTTCGTGGATATCGGAAGGTAGTTTGATTTTTTCATTTATATCTCTTGCGTAAAGTTTAAAAATAAAAAATGGATGAAGGAGAGCCACGAAAGCTTCACCAATGAACATGAATGAACATTAAAAATTAGGTGGGAAAATCTACCAAATATGTAAACGAGCGTTGAGTGGTTAGCATTAAAAGAAATGTATACTTTCAGTGGCACTCTGAGAAAACCTTGTGGAGCCCCGGGCGGGGTTTGAACCCGCGGCCTGCCGCTTACCAAGCGGCCGCTCCGCCAGGCTGAGCCACCGGGGCGTGCACTGGTGGGGCCGCCGAGATTTGAACTCGGGTCACGGGCTCCCAAAGCCCGCAGGATGGACCAAGCTACCCCACGGCCCCTGAAAAATGGAGCCCCGACCGGGGTTTGAACCCGGGACCTGCGGATTACAAGTCCGCCGCTCTACCAGGCTGAGCCATCGGGGCACGGTTGAAATGATGTTCCAGGGCGTTTATAAAGTTTTCGTATTCCTTTAACCGCAAGATTTATAAATGGATTTGCACTTGCTATGAATGGGCTTGTGCCGCCGTAGCTTAGTCGGTAGAGCGCCGGACTGTTAATCCGGCGGTCCCCCGTTCGAGCCGGGGCGGCGGCGCCATATGGGCCCGTAGCTCAGCCTGGTCAGAGCGCGCGGCTCATAACCGCGTGGTCGGGGGTTCAAAGCCCCCCGGGCCCACTTGAACTTCTTCCACGTTCTTCTCGGAGATTAGCCATTCTCTTATGCCATCACTAAAATATAGTCTAATTTTCTTTAACTCACAATCCGTGAGCAGAATTCTCAAACTCCCTCTTATTTTACCTCTTAAAATCCCCTCCTGAATATCAGAAGGAAGAACTTCCTCAATCATAATGAGTTTGCCCCCAACATAAATCCCAACCAACGAGCCTTTTTTGAATAGATATCCACTTATTGGAAATATTCCCTCAGTCTCCGTCCTCCTATTAAGTTCCACACCAGATAGAGCTTTTAACATCTCTGCCATCCGCACCACCAAAAATAGTCTATAAGAGGAGATATTTTAGGAACCCGATGGAACGATTGTGGTTCTTCCGTTTCTGAAAGTTTCGTATAGGAAGTGGAGAGAGTTTACGGGATATTTTGAAGGACGGCACATTTTTAAATCATAACAGCAATGAAGAACTGGTGAGGTTCCTTGCTGCCCCTCGGAAAGCTGAGAAGTGAAGTACTAAACGAAATTCTCAAAGACATCCCCTCATCCGACTCGAAAGTCATAATCGGGCCTAGGGAGGGCTTCGATTCTGCAGTCATAGAATATGATGAGGAGAACTACCTTATTGTAGCAACTGATCCTGTTCTGGGTGTTCCAAAGGAGCACTTTGGATTCTTTACATATCACTTTGCATCGAGTGATGTGGCCGTTTTTGGAGCAAAGCCGAGATGGCTTATTGTAAACTTACTGCTTCCTCATGGCACAACGAAAGGGGAACTCAAGGAGACCATGAAGGAACTCAATGAAGAGTGCAGAAAGTACGAAACTTCTATAGTTGGGGGACACACAGGTGTTTATACAACGATAAAAGACATTACAGCCACTACAACAGCGATGGGAATAGTCCCCAAGGAAGAGCTCAAGCTCCCTCTGGCAAAGCCAGGGGACGAGATAGTAATAACAAAGGGCGTTGGAATAGAATTTGCCGTGGGTACGGCATGGTTCAAAGAAAAAGAACTCAGAAAAAGGCTCTCAGCGGAGGATGTAAGGACATTAAAGGAAATGTATTCCCTAGAAACCGTTGTTGAGGATGCAAAGATAGCGAGACCATTTGTGAGAGGTATGCACGATGCAACGGAGGGGGGTTTAACAGCACTCCATGAGATAGCGGACAACTCGAATGTTGGTTTTGAGATATATATGGAGAGCATTCCCATTTCGCCACCTGTTAAAAAGGTGCTTGATATTTACGAAGTGGATCCGCTCACCATCTCTTCCACAGGGACGCTCATAGCGATAACTCCGCCCGAAAATGTGGAGGCACTGATAAAAACTCTCCACGTGGCGGGAATTCCAGCCTTCAGAATAGGGCGCTTCACGGAGAAAAAGGAGAGGCTCCTAATAAGGGATAAGGATGTGGAGGAATTTCCTCACTTTAAAGGAGATGCATATGCCGAACTCTATTAATCCAAACGCTTCACCCTCCACCCGTAGAGAACCACGGCAAAGAGGAGTGTTGCCAGAGCAGTGAGTCCCAGGAGTGCCAAATCGGGCAGGAGCTCAATGGGGGGACGATGGTACAATTCTAGGAGCCTTAAATCCTTCAAAGCCCTGCCTAACGGAAAGTAGTTCACTATAGGTCTCGCCCATCCGGGAAGGACACTTTCGGGGATAACTATCCCGGCCAGGAACAGCAGGGGCATTGCAATGAGATTTACAAGGGCGTTTGTTGCCCTAGCGCTTCCCGTAGACATTCCTATTGCCAGTCCAAGACCCATTGAAAATGTTGCCGCCGTAAGTATGAATGCCCACCCAAAAAGACTCGGAAACACTGTTTCCCCAAAGACCACTTTCGCAAAACCTATTCCCACAAATATGCTCACTCCAATTGTAATTATGGTTGAAAGCATCTTGCCGACGAGAAAGTCCCAGGGCGTTGCAGGGGAAGCCGCCACTCTCCGGAGAGTGCCCTTCTCCATCTCTTCGAAGACGGAGCCGCTTATGCTTAGCATGGTGGCGAAGAGGAACTGTATTCCCATGAAGCTTATGACGTAGAACTTTATGGGTGATGGTGCCTCCCTGCTCACAGCCCTCTCCTCAAGGGCTATCGGCTCCCCGGATGCCTTTATATATGCCATGATCTCTTTCGCACTTAGATTATAATGCCCTGGAGGTATGTATTGGAGCTGTCTTTCCCTGATTTCCTTTGAGAGTCTCGAAAAGAAGGAAACAACTATGCCTCTTACTATTTGGTACTCCTGAGGATCGCTTTTGTCAAAATAGACCTCAATCTTTGCCTGCTTTCCGGTGGTGAGGTTTTCCTCAAATCCTCTGGGAAATACCATCAGCGCTTTTATCCTGCCCTCTTTAAGGGCTTTTAATCCTTCCATCTCGCTTGAATATACCGTCACATCAAACAGATGGGAGCCTTCAAAAGTGGCGTTCTCCATTATCCCGACCACATTCCCGCCATTTGCATAAACAACGCCCACATCCACTGTCACTGGAGGACTCTCACTTCCCCATATGCCCCCAAGAAGGAGGAGCCACATTACAGGAAACACGAAAATCCAGAAGAGAACCATCTTCTCCCTTCGAGTTTCTATCAAATCCTTTCTTAAAACCGCCAGAATGGCTTTAACTCTCATTCAAGCCCCCTCCCAGTTAGCTTCATAAAAACATCCTCCAGAGTCGGTTCTTCAACTGTTATTGCCTTTATCTCGCTCCCCGCTTCAACAAGGGCGTGAACTACAGTGGGAAGCGCCTCTCTCGCATTCTTCACGTGAATTCTCACTCTTCCCTCCTTATCAATTATCTTAAACCTACCCTTCAGCCTTTCAATCCCTTTAAGAATTCCCTCCACCTGTATTATACTCTCGTTTCCTATGAGTCCTTTAAGCTCAGCAGGCGTTCCAAGGGCTATTATCTTTCCCTCATTGATTATCGCCACCCTATCGGCCAGTGCCTCCGCCTCTTCCATATAGTGCGTGGCTAGGAGAACCGTCTTTCCGTCGCTCCTGAAGTGTTCTATGAGCTCCCACACCTCCCTCCTAGAAGGTACGTCCAGACCTACAGTAGGCTCGTCGAGTATCAGAATTTTCGGTTCATAGAGGAGAGCTATAGCAAGGTTTAAGCGATGCTTATAGCCGCCGCTGAGTTCTTTCGCCCTTTTCCTCCTGGGCAGACTAAAAAATTCCATGAGTTCTTTGATCCTATCCCTGGGAGCATCATAGATATCAGCATAGAACCGGAGGTTTTCCTCCACGGTCAGCAAATCGTAAGCTATGCTTTCCTGGGGCACATATCCTATTAAACGGGAGGTCTTTTTTGTTAGCGGCTCCCCAAAGACCCTGATCTCACCGGAATCATATTTTAACCCCTCCGCAATAATTCTGATTAGTGTGGTCTTCCCCGCTCCGTTGGGCCC
>QMUB01000004.1 GCA_003663695.1 Thermococci archaeon
AACCCACCATAAGGGATGATATCGTGGAGATAGTGCGGAGAATCAAGCCATACACGACGGATTTATCCATGACCACAAACGGCAGCATCATGTACCGCCTCGCCGAGCCATTAAAGGAAGCGGGCCTGGATAGGGTCAACATAAGCTTTCATACAATCGATAGGAAAAACTACAAGCGCATCACAGGATATGACTTATTTGAGCAGGTCATCAGAGGAATAGAAAAGTCAGCCAAGCTATTTTATCCCGTAAAACTCAACATGACCGTAATGAGGGGGATAAATGAGCATGAAATCTGGGATATGATTGAATTTGCAGCTGAGAAAGGAGTAGTTCTTCAGCTTATAGAACTTGAAGCTCCAAGAGAACTTGAAGAGACCGAATTTTTCAAAACATTCTTCTATCCTCTAAAACCCGTGGAAAGAGAGCTCGAGCAGATGGCAACCCGCATAAAGGAGAGAACCCTCCATAGAAGGAGGAAATATTTCATACCCACCCACCATGGAGAGGTGGAAGTTGAAGTGGTTCGCTCAATGCACAACACAGTTTTCTGCGCAAACTGCACGAGGCTTAGGGTGACCTCGGATGGCTACTTGAAGACCTGTATCTACAGAAACGACAATTTAATAGACTTTTTAACCCCCATGCGCGATGGAGCCAGCGATGAGGATATTGTGGAGCTCTTTAAGAAAGCAGTGGAAATAAGGGAGCCCTACTGGCGATAGTGCCTATGATAGAGAAAACCATTTAAATTTTAATGAGTATTATAACAAAGGTGAAAGGATGCAGGTGGATGACCCTCTGGGAATCTTTGCTGGAATTGTCGTTCTTATTCTATCTTCCTATGCCACCTACAGGAGCTACACTTTCTACAGGCTATTTAAAATGAGTCTCCCAAAAACTTTCGCCTTCAGGGTTACGATAGCTTTTGGGTTCGCGGTTTTGGGTGGTATTGGAGTCATAATCGACTCGCTGACCCCTGTAAAACTATGGATGGTTATGGCGGCATGTTTTATGGCTGCCCTGGGTGTTTTGATGACTGCAACCTTCCAGTACCTGAAGCTCTTTGTGCAAATTGCCCCTAGAGATCATGCGGAAGCAACAGTTTTAGAGTCTGAGACATCCGAAAAAAACCAAAACTTTCCTAAAGGCGGCTTTACAATTAGAAGAGAACATCTGGAGGAGATAAGTCCAATATGCACCGGCTCAAATGGGGTGATTTTGATCAGCAGAGCAAGGAATGTGAAGGAGCTTGGAATCAGCGTGGATAAATCCCTCTGGCTCAGCAGAATAGAGGTTCCCGATGCCGTTGACCCTACCAGGCTCCACGTTATCATGGATGAAGTTTTAAGATTCATCAGGGAGAGAAGGGGAAATGTAGTCGTGATTCTGGACGGGCTTGAATATCTCCTCCTCCATAACGAATTCAAGAGTGTTATGAAGTTCCTCGCGACATTAAAGGACCATGCACTTCTAAATAATTCCCTACTTCTCGTAGCCCTAGAGGAGAAGGCGCTGGACAGGATCGAATACAGCATGCTAACCAAGGAGTTCCCGCCTTTTGAGGTGAAGAAGTTTTCTAAAATTGCGGAAAAAGACGCCCTTTTTGGCGCCATAAAGGAGGAGAGCGATGAGCGCGGTGGCGGTGAAGAAGAGGGAAGCTGAAAAAGCCAAAAGAATGCTAAAACATGAGGGTATATACGATGGCAAGCGGAGACCAAGAGTGGAGGGAGATTTTGTTTTACTGCCCGTGCTGGATGTTAAAAGGGCACTGGAGCTCGGATTTGAGATCCGGGATGTCGAACTCCCAATGCGCCCGGAGAGGCAGATATACAAAAACCTTGAGAGTGTTTTAAAAGAAAAACTGACGGAGGAAGAGCTCACATTTTTGAGGCGCTATGATGTTGTGGGAGACATAGCGATAATCCAGATACCACCGGAGCTTGAGTCCAAAAAGGATTTAATAGTGGAGGGACTCTTAAAGGTGCATCCCTTCCTAAAGGTCATCGCGAGGAGAGGGTTTCACAGGGGAACATTTAGGGTCAGAGAGTACGAAGTAATATGGGGCGATGAAAGATTAACGACGATCCACAGGGAAAATGGAATTAAACTCAAAATTGACCTCAGCAGGGTGTTCTTCAACCCCCGGATGAAGGGAGAGCGCTATCGTCTGGCAAACTTGGTTAGGAATGGCGAGAAAATCCTAATCCCTTTTGCCGGCATCCTGCCATATGCCCTCGTTATAGCGCGCTATAAAAACGTTGATATAACGGCGGTGGAGCTCAATAAGGACGCCGTAAAGCTAGGTTTGGAGAATATTGAAATGAACAGGAAGCATTTGAAGGGAAGAATTGAACTAATAGTGGGGGATGCCTTTGAAGTCCTTCCGGAGCTGGGAACCTACGACAGGGTGATAAGCCCAACACCAAGAGGAGTTGATGCTCTAAAGCTTGTTCTGAGCAAAGCAGATAAGTTTTTACATTATTATGATTTCATCCACGAGTCAAGAATTGAGGAATTCAAGAATTACATAATTAATGAATGCAATAATTATGGAAAAACTTGTGATGTCAGAATTAAAAGGGTATCAGATTTCAAGCCCCATGTTTACAAAATCTGCGCTGATATCAGCATTCGCAAATCTTAACCAGAACCTTCCTAATTCTTGGACCGTCAAGCTCTATAAAGAGAATGCTCTGCCATGTCCCCAGGAAAAGCTTCCCATCTTCTATGGGAACCGTCAGGCTCGGGTTCATTAGGATAGCCCTCAGGTGAGAGTGGGCATTTCTGTCGATAGAATTATGTGCGTATCTCTCCTCCTTTGGAACCAGCCCTTTAAAGAGCCTTTCAATATCCCTCAAGAGCCGGGGCTCATTTTCATTTATAATCAGGGAGGTGGTGGTGTGTTTTGTAAATATAACAGCTATTCCCTCTTTCACGCCGCTTTCCTTTACGATCTCCTCTATGGAGTGCGTTATATCTACTATCTCAAACTCCTTTGAGGTTTTAACTTCAATCTCCCTCATTTTCCCATCACCACCTCCACTCCTTCTTTGGCCCTTTTGAGTAATTCTGGTGGGGATATATCGTCCTCCTCTATCATGGCCCGCAGTATAACTATGCTTTCAAAGGCCCCCATTATCCTCTCGTCCTTCGAACGTTTAACCGCATCTTTCAATATAGCGTACATCTCATCCACAGTCTCTATCAAAAGCTCCCTGTTTTGGGAGATTCTCTTAAAGTCATCGCTAAGCAGGCTCTCCAGGAGGATTTCAACGAATTGAAGTTTCTCTTTTTTATTTTTTCTCTGCAGCCTGGAGAGAATCTCCACTCTTCCCCCCTCCACTCTGCCTGACGACCTTAACCAAGAGCTCTGAAATTAACTGAGAGGAAAGCTTTGGATCCTTCACATGCATTACAAGGTCAATTGCATCATCTATTCTGTTCTCCCGCAGCAGATGATGAGCTATGCTCCCGAGTGCAAGTGAGCGGAGCTCCTCATTCCCAATTTTGGCAGATATTTTAACAGCACTCTCTACATCACCAGTCTTGAGATAATAGTTCACAACTTTTACAAGAACCCTCTCATCGGTTACATTCAGGGCAATAAAGCTGACCAGATATTCAAGCTCCTTCTCCGGATGCTCGAGGAGATAGTTCATAATCTCCCTGCTCGCCAAGTTTAGTTCGTCCTCAGACAGTTTCTGGAGGAAAGTAAGGAGAACATCAGGCTTTCTTTTTACAAGGATTTTTGAGAGCTCCACAAGCATTTCATTATAATCCCTAACACTCCTTATGAGTTTCAGTGCACCATTCACCTCACCGTTCAGGGCGAATATCACTATTAAATCGCCGGTTATGTCCAATCTAAGCCTCTTTGAAAGCTCTATTGCCACCGAAACAAGCCTCTCATAGTACCTCCGGGAGACATTCACCTTTTTAAGATGGGTTATGACCTCCCTCATCACCTGCTTTACCCATAGGGGATCCCTTAGATAGTTTATCATGTATATTGCCCTATCATACTCCTCTACTCTTAAAAGGGTTCGTATGAGCTCAAAGGTTGCCACGGAATAATATGGCTCTTTTTGTATCTGCTGCCATATGTACTCGGCTTTTCTTATCTGAAGGGGCCTTATTGTGCTGGTTCTTTTGATTTTGAAGAGATACCTCTTAAGCGCAAGGAGGAGTGCTTCATTTTTTATTTCGCTGTCAGAGATTTCTGAGGCATGATATATTGCTTCATCAATTTCATCCAGATCAACGAGGTACTTTACTATGTCCACCCTCACAAGGTCTCTATCTCCCTTAGGCAGCCCCCTCAAATCATCCTCTATCTGCTGAAAAATCCTCTTTGATGATTTCAAACCCGCTTTCCCCATGTAGTATGCTACCGTGCTTAAATTTTTGAGAAGAAAAACTGGATTTTCTATGAGATAAACGGTATCAAGCGCCCTTTTAAAAGCATCGCTCGCGAGAGGGTTTTTCATTCTAGTAAGCTCAACCCCGATTTTGGCATAGGTGATAGCCCTTACAGCGGGGTCTTTTATAACCTCCACGGATTTCATAACTTCCTTTATCAGCATATAACCACCGCCCTATTCCTATAGGGTATCAGCCCTTGTATTATATTTAATTTTTGGTGGGGACGTGTTTATAGTAACTTTTCATTCCTAGGATGTGTTGAAATTAGGTAACAGGAGGTAAACTAAACACGCCCTTTTTTGGTGGCAAAGCTTTTTAACCCCTCCATCCCTTGTGATATCATGTATGCCGTAGTATTCGGGAAAAATCCAAAGCTCAGCAAGGCGGAATTCTGGGCATTCACGAGAAGATTTGGATTGAGAGCCAGAGCCATAGAAAACTCAGAGAACTGGCTTATTTTTGAATGTAACAGGAGAATTGAACATCTATTTCACAAGTTAGGCGGTTCTTTAAAGCTCATTAAGATAATAGGAAAGGGTGAAGAAGCAATAAATGAGTTTAAATATTCAAAGCACTTCACAATAAGCTTCTATGGAAAAGAAGACTGGAAGCTGTGGCGCAAAATGGGAAGCAAAATCAAAAAGAACTTCAAAGAAGAAGGATCTTCCAAATTTTTTAAGCCCAGAAACGTTTATTCAATGCCCTCGGAGCTTATTCTAAAGGGATTTCCAGAAACTAAAGATTTTACGTTCCTATTTGGGAATGAACTCTATGTGGGAGAGACCCTTATGATTGCAGATCCCTTCGAACTCAAAAAGCTCGACGTGGGAAGACCTAGACAGAGGGCCATCCTGTCAATTCCCCCAAGACTTGCAAGGATAATGATCAATTTAAGCGAAAAGAGAGAAGGGAACTTTTTGGACCCCTTTTGCGGTGTTGGAACAATTGTACAGGAATTCCTCCTTCAAGGATTGAACGCCTACGGGAGCGATATAAACCCCAAAATTTTGGAAGCAGCCAGACAGAACATCAAATGGTTGAGGAAGGAATTTGGACTCAAAAGAAACGCCCATCTGGAGGTTTGCGATGCCAAAAGGCTTCAAAAATGCTTCAGAACGAAGTTCGACGCCATCATTACAGAGCCATATCTTGGAAAGCCTCTCAAACACTTCCCATCAAGGAGCGAAGCCATGAGAATGGCAAAGGAGCTCGATCATTTCTATTATCCCGTCTTCGAGGGCTTTGCAAAGGTGTTAAAAAGAAACGGGCGTGTTGTCTTTGTTTTTCCGGCATACAAGCTTGAAGATGGAAAAATTTACCGCAGGGATAGAAAATGGTTGAAAAAGCTTGACTTTGAGGTTCTGGCAAAATATACCGATTTCGAGCCGAGGCACAGGGTTGTAAGGGATATACATGTCCTCCGGTATAGGGGTTAGGGCTTCCTCAGCTTTGCAATAAAAAAGCTGTTGCAGTCGTGAAGATAGGTGAAAGCCCTAAACACTTCATTTCCTATTTCTGTAAATCCTCTCTCACCCCAAGTGAACTCGTGGGGAACGAGCTCAAATCCCTTACGGAGTGCATATCTAACATTCTCTTCGTTCTCATCTACCCTTATTGAGCATGTTGAATAAGTCATTTCTCCACCTTTTTTCAAATTCTTGTATGCATTCCTGAGCATCTCTTTCTGAACCTGAATGACCTTCTTTATCTTCTCCTCACTAAAGCTCCACTTAACATCGGGAAACTGCCGGTAGGTTCCCGAGGAAGAGCACGGGGCATCGAGGATTATCTTATCGAACTCCCCTCCTCTGAAGGTTCTTCCATCCGCATGGACGAGCTTCACATTCTTTATTCCAAGGAGAGACATTTTTTCACGCATTTTTTCAAGACGATCCCGTGAATAGTCAATTGCAACAATCTCACCAGTGTTCTCCATTAGATGGGCGACATGGAAGGTTTTACTTCCTGGGGCTGCAGCCATGTCAAGAATTCTCTCACCTTTTTCGGGACTCAAAACGTGAGCCACATATGCACTTGCAAGATCCTGGATGACAAAATACCCCTTTGAATACCAGCTTAAACGGGTTAATGGCACTTTATAGTCCAGTATTTTGAGAACATCATCCAGAGGTGTCCTTGCGGTTCTCACGCCTTTCTCCTCGAGGTAGTCCCTCAATGTATCAATGTCGGTTTTTAGGGGGTTAACCCTCACATAATACCTCTGCGATCTGTTGTTGGAATGCATCAAACGGATGGCACCATCATATCCGAGCAGGTCAATGGCATACTCCACGTACCATCTGGGATGCGAGAATTTGACGCTCAGATATTCAATTTTATCCCTTTCCCTGAGCCTCTGGAGGGCTTTCCTTTCATCGAACTCCTCGACACCCCTCAGAAGGGCATTTGCAAACTTCGCTGTTTTTATATTGAATCGTTCTTTGACCACCCTTATTATGGAATCCGTCGCAATAGCGGAGGGGGTGTTCTTGAATTTCAAATCGTAGGTTCCTATGCGGAGAAGATTGGCAAGCAGGGGGTTTAAATCCTCCAGCTGGCTGCCCTTCAAAACGGAGTTTATGTTGAAGTCTATCCTCCTCTTCCACTTGAGAATCTCAAAAACGTAGGAGTGAGCCAAACCCCTATACCTCTCCCTATCCCTCTCAATAACGTTTCTAAACGCTCTCTCCAGGGCATTCTTGGCCGAGAGGTTGAGCTCTTCGATATCCAACAGAATACTGGCTATGAGCTCCTGAAGGGTGACTTTTATGGTGACCTCCATGTTTCTGGCTTCTATGGGGTAATTTAAAAACTTTCCTTCCCAATCGAAGGGTTTATATTCCCTCCCACGCATTTATGCATGAGAGTGATAAAGATGGAAAGATTATCTGGAGTTAACATCCGCAAAGGGGAATCCTTTGGAGTGGGCTTCTTGTTGGTGCTCGCATTTTTAGCATGGTTCTTCAGACCATGGCTCCATGGAATAATCCTCGGACTGTACAGATATCCCATAACAGCTTACATTTTGATACTGCTCATAGCAGCAATGCTCTATGGAGTCAAGGCAAAATACACCCGGACTTCAAAGGACAAAATGGTAACCTCCGCTCTGGGAGTGCTCTTAGTCATTCTGATTTTTGTGTCATTCTTCACAGGAGCCCTTACAAACACCGCTTTGTACAGGGAATATCATCCAAAGGAAGTATCAAGCGCTCTCGCCCTTTCCACCACAAACATAAGAATCCTCCCAAAGGCTACAGCCTACAGATATGCCGTCGATACCATAGAGTATGCCAGATACACTTTGGGAGCTCCCCACCTGACCATAAAGAGCGGCTCCCCGGTATGGGCATTTTACATAGTCCCCGACGGCGCATGGAATGCCATCAGGCTCAAGGATAAGGGAGTTCTCTTCGTCTCCATGAATACCACGAGGGCGGATATCGAGCGCGTAGAAAATGAGCTCCAGGTGGGCCCGAACATGCAGATCTTTGACAATCTCGAATGGAAGATTTACAAGAAGCATTTTCTAATTGACCCTGATCTCCCAAGAGTACTCCATTATGAAGGGAAAATCTACATAGTGGTGCCTTACATCTCCTACAGGTTCCGTGTCTTTTACACTGTGCCCAAGTGGGGCGGCGTGATAATCATTGATGAGGACGGAAACATAGAGGATCTAAAGCCGGAAGAAGCTCTAAAAGATCCGCGTCTCAAGGACTTCCCGCTTTTCCCCGAAAGCCTGACGCGTGATATTGTGGAAGCTCAGAACTACTGGATGGACAGCTTTTTAAGTAACATAAAGAACCTATGGCTCTATCATAAAAATCAGATTGAACTCATAGATGTTAGTAATCAAGGAAACAGACAACCATTTTTGGTTATCGCAAATGATGGAAGGAAATACTGGATGACAGCCGTGGAACCCTATGGACGGGCACATGGATTGGCTGCAATATACTTAATGGATGCGCAGAGCGGTGAAATGACCCAGGTCAAATTTGAAACGCCATTAACAGGGCCCGTGAAGGCAATAGACTACGTTAAAAAAGCTCTCCCGACCTTCGACTGGAGCCAGTTTAGAGCCGTGGAGCCCATCCCCGTGTTCCTGGAGGGGACTCTATGGTGGAGGATTGCAATAATTCCGAATACGGGTTCGGGAGTGGCGAAGATAGCCTTTGTAAATGCGGAGAGCAAGGATGTGAGGATATTCGAAAAAGAAGGGGATGTGAAGGACTTCATACTAACCGGACGGGTAAAGCCCTCCAATGAAACGCAGACAATAGAAGGAGTGCTGAAGGCCAAATACTCCTACATCCAAAATGGGAACACCCACTGGATACTTCTTATAGATAACCAAACAATCTCAACGAGTGCTGAGGATCTCAGTGAAGAGCTAATTTACAAGCTCCTAATACTAAAAGAAGGCGATAGAGTGAAGATCGAGCTGAAGGATGGAAGGGTGGTAGAGATAAACGTCGAAAGGGGGTAAGGGGGTGTGGAGGTTAAAACACACACCGCCCTCCATGTTGTGAAGGGTGCTGTGGTTAAAGTTTTGGGTGCAAAATGGACGGCCAGCGTTTACACCAACGGAAATCACGGAAGACTTACCGTAAAATTCAATAGGAAACCCACAAATGAAGAGATAAATGAAATTGAGCGCCTTGCCAATGAAAAGGTGAAGGAGAACGTACCTATCAAAGTGTATGAGCTTCCCAGGGGAGAAGCCGAGAGGCGCTTTGGCGATGAAATGTACGACCTCTTTCCAATCCCGCCCGAGGTCAAAACGCTTAGGGTTGTGGTCATAGATGGATGGAATATCAACGCGTGCAATAAGGAGCACACGAAGACGACTGGAGAGATAGGCGAGATAAAGATAAGAAAAGTCCGCTTCAGGAAAAGCAAAGAGCTGCTCGAAATAAGCTTTGATGTCCTTTAAAAATCATGCACTTTACTCACTCAGTTCACCATCCTCAACATTTGGTGCCTTCACCTGATGAAGCGTTTTAATACCCGAACCTGTTAGAATGCTCACCACCTTTGCACCTTTTTCAACTGTTCCATTCTCTCTAAGCTTCTTCAGTGCTGCTATGCTCGTAGCAGAAGCAGGTTGAACAAAGATGCCCTCCTCACCAAGGGCTCTTTGAGCACTCAAAATCTCTTTATCATCCACGCTCACGCACAACCCCTCAAGCTTTCTCAAAAGCCTTAGAACAGCATTCCCGCTCGGTGGGTAGGGATTTTCTATGGCATGGGCTATGGTGTGGGGATTTTCAAAACGCTCGATTTTTTGCCTTTCCTCGTAGAAGGCACTGCATATTGGAGAGCATCCTTCGGCTTGAATGACAACGAACTTTGGAAGCTCTTCTATAAGCTCGCTTTCTTTAAGCTCAAGGAAACCCTTCACAATGCCCCTAAAGAGACCTCCGGAGCTCGTTGGAATCAGAACATAGTCGGGTGTTACATCCTCAATGATTTCGAAGCTTATGCTTTTATAGCCTTCAACACGGAAGGGATCATCAGAGTTTATGAAGTATATCCCTCTATCCCGTCCAAATTCCAAGCTCTTGTAGTAGAGTTCGCCATAATCTCCACGAACCTTGATAATTTTAGCTCCGTAGAGTGCAAGGGCTTTAAGCTTCTCCTCCGCTATGTTGGAGGGGAGGAGGATGAAGGTTTCGAATCCAAAGCGTGCACCGTAAGCGGCAACGCTCGCAGCCATGTTACCCGTCGAGACCGTGCCTATTCTCTTAAATCCAAGCTCCAAAGCTCTGTGAATTCCTACGAACGTTCCTCTATCCTTGAAGCTCCATGTTGGGTTGAGGGTCTCGTTCTTTAGATATAGCCTAACGCCGAGTTCTTTTGAGAGGTGTTTCGCTTTCGTGAGGGGTGTATCCCCCTCTCCCAGGCTTAATTCAAGGTCGAGTTCAAAGGGAAAGAACTGAGAAAAGCGCTCCCATACCCTTCGTCCTATGCCAGGTAAACCTTTAAAGAGTTCCAGCTCCAGGGGTTCGCCGCATTCACACCTTTGATAGGGTTCATCTAAGGGGTACTCCCTTCCGCAGCGTGTACACTTCAACATGAAATCACTCCCTCATTTTTCCCAGCACTTCCCTGATTATCTTTGCCGCAGCAAAAGCGCTTATGCCCTTGTAATCATACCCCGGATTGAGCTCGACGATATCAAATGCCATCACCTTCACATCCAGATTTTTTACCACCTCAACAAGCTCCCTTGTGCTTAATCCTCCCGGCTCGGGGTTTCCAACTCCCGGGGCAAAAGCAGGGTCAAGAACGTCCATATCGAAGGATAGATAAGCTCTCCCAAAGGGAATCTCTATCTTCGGAGAACGATAGATTTCCGAGGCGGATATTATTTTTATCCCGTGCTCCCTTGCAAACTCTATTTGCTCCTTCGTGGGTGCTCTAACACCAATCTGCACGACATTTTCTCCTTCAACGAGCCCCTCCTCCACCAGCCGTCTCACCGTGCACGCATGGGAGTACATATCTCCTTCATATTTGGGGTACAGATCAGGATGAGCATCGAAATAGATCAACCCAAAGCGCTCCTTAAAAGCCTCTTTTATAGCTTTGAATGTGGCGTAGGTTATAGAGTGATCACCGCCGAGGAAGAGAAAGAGTTCTCCCTTGTAGTAAGCTTTGACCATGCTGTTAACTCTTTCAACAAGTTCTTTGAAGCTGTCCGCTTTGATATCCCCCAGATCTTTATATCTCCAATGCTCTGCAAGGTTGGTAAGGCCTTCGTTAAAGCTGTTGTAAAGTTTGCTCGATGTGGCTTCCCTTATGGCATTTGGACCCTCAGCTGAGCCTCTTCTGAAAGATGAGGAGGCATCCCAGGGAATTCCGAGAAGATATAGGTTCGGTTTCTCTGATTGAGGAATTCCAAAGAGCATTTACCACACCTTTGTTCCTGCGGGTATTTCATCGGGCACAGGGATTAAATACACCTTTCCCTCTTCATTTTCACCGACTATTAGCATTCCCCTGCTTTCCACTCCCGAAAGCTTTTTGGGTTTTAAATTTAGAACAAAGATAAATTTTTTCCCTTTTAACTCTTCTTCGTTGTATTGATCGGCTATCCCACTTATAATCGTCCTCTCTTCCTTTCCAAAATCCACAATGAGCTTTATCAGCTTCCTGGTCCTCTTAATTTTTTCAGCTTCTTTCACAAAACCAACCCTGAGATCAAACTTCCAGAAGTCTTCCACATCATAGAGTTCCATGCCCATCACCATTTAAAATTGGCAAAGAAAGTATTTAGGTTTTGTTAATTTTGGAGCCGGGAGGGGGAGTTGAACCCCCGTAAAGCGGATCTGCAGTCCGCCGCCTCGCCTCTAGGCTATCCCGGCAAAACTTAAGAGAATTTTGGCGCCGCGGAGGGGATTTGAACCCCTGAGGGACCATGCCCACCGGCTTAGCAGGCCGGCGCCATACCAGGCTAGGCTACCGCGGCACGTGTCCAACATTGATGAGGTAGAGGAGGGTATTTAAGCTTTTCGCATGAGGTAAGGAGACTGTTAGGATAATTATGATGTGCTTGAAACTGGTGTAGTTTTAGTTTCTTTAGAGGGACATTATCAAAAGCATTCTACTCCTGACAGCACCGAGGTAAGAGCTCATTTATAAAAGGAAAATAAAAGGTGAAGGAAACTCACTCCCCTTTAACACCTACGTTTACCCTTGGGATAGGAATTGGGTATGGGAGCTGAAGCCTCTTTGAAAGGTTCAGAAGGGTTGGCATTATTTCATTCGTAATCGCATTTACGGCTTCGGCAAAGAGATAGGGATCAACCCTCTTCTCGCTTTCCCACACATCAAGGATTTTATCGACATCCTCCTTGTTCCTCGGGAGATAGAACACGCGCCCTTCAATGGACGCTTTTGCAATATCTGGCTTGTAATTAACGGTATACTCAAAGAGCACCTCTATTCCATTGACCTTTCCCGTCGGTGTTCTGAGCTCTCCCAGCCGGAGCTCATTTATCCTGGGTGTTAAATCGACTTCCACCTGAGAAGTTGGCGCCTTAATTTTCTCAAAGCTAATCTTTCTAATATCTATTCCCAACACTGCCATGTTCTTTCACCTAATTTCCCTTTACCACAGGCTCTTAAAAGCCTTTGGTTGATAAGTGTTTTTAAGGAGTTTGTGGATATACCTCTGGGTGTTGTCATGGACTTTGAAGAGTATTATCTTTACTCAAAAGCCTACAGCGATATAGAATCTCCCGAGTACAAAAAGCGCCTGGAAGAGCTCAAACCCTATCTAACCTCCCTAATGAGGGAAAGAGGACGGGTTTTGGATCTTGCATGCGGGGTGGGTGGTTTCTCTTTTCTCCTGGAAGAAATGGGACATGAGGTTGTAGGCCTCGATATAAGCGATTTTCTCCTTGAGAAAGCTAGAGCTTACAGAGATACCCGAGATTCGGAGGTTGAGTTCGTGAAGGGTGATGCAAGAAAACTGCCTTTCGAAGGGGGAACCTTTGACTACGTTGTGTTTCTGGGCAACAGCATAGTGCATTTCACGCCACTTGAGCTGAATCAGGTGTTTAAGGAAGTTCGCAGGGTTTTAAAGCCTCATGGCCTTTTCCTGCTGCACTATAATGACATGAGAGAGCTCCTCCCGATCCTGGAAGGAAGTGAGGTCATCGCCGATGGGTACTGGGTGAGTCAAATTCGCAAGGACAAAGAGGAGAAGTATTTTATAGCCGTCTTTGAGTCTCCAAAGGGGAAGTTCGAGGTTAAATTCAACCTCTGGGGAAAAACCGCCGTGGAACTGCTCTCAAAGCTCTACTTTGTAAGGGAGGAGAGCATTGAGATTAAGGAAAACTCCTATCTGGATGTACTGAGGAGGAAGTGAGATGATAGCACACCTGATTAATACCGATCTCGGGAATAGGGGGATAATAGATGTTTACCTCGCGTACAGGAAAAAGAATCCAAACTTTTTAAAGAGAGCTGCAAGCATGGTATTGGAAAATCTGGATCGGGTTCTCATAGCTACGGGATTCCCGATCCCGCCCATGGACATATGTGAAACCGATGGTCCTCTTGGGGCTCTTGCCATCTATCAAGCCATAGAAGAGCTCGGAGGAAAGGCTGAGATCCTAACATATGACGAGCTAAAAGAGGCATTGAAGCCCTTTGGGATTCGCTTTAATGATGCTCCCATACTGAATTCCTACTCCCTCCTGATAGCGGTTGAACTGCCCGGGAGAACCAGGGACTGGGGCTACTACTCAATGAGCGCCCATAGGGTTAGAGCCAAGCCCTTTGATGGTCTTTTCATAGATGCCCGGGAAAGAGGCATACCCACAATAGGGATTGGAGATGGCGGAAACGAGGTCGGCATGGGCAATATAAGAAGCCTCGTGGAAAAATATGTGCCCCTCGGAGAAAAGGTTGCCAGCATAGTGAAGACGGATGAGCTTATACTCTCCGCGGTCTCGAACTGGGGAGCATATGGACGGGTAGCCCAGCTCTCCCTGGACTTCGGGAAAAACCTCCTAAAGGGGTGGGATGAGAGGGAGAACCTCAAAAGGCTTGTAAGCGCCGGAATTATAGATGGAGTCGTGAAAAAAGAAGCCATGAGCGTTGACGGTTTGAGCGTTGACATTCATGAGCGCTTTGTGGAGCTCCTGAAGGAGATAATCGTGGAAAAAATTTCCCCGTGAGGTGAAGGGTTTGAGGCTGGAGGACTACATTAAGAGTAGGGAAAGCCTAGCATTGATACGGGAAGCGGAGAACTTTGCAAGGGGCTTCTTTGAGCGTGAGGGCACCCATGGATTTTCCCACGTTAAAAGGGTCCTAAACCTGTGCATGCACATAGGAAAGCAGGAAGGAGCTGATCTGGAGGTGCTGGCACTTGCAG
>QMUB01000005.1 GCA_003663695.1 Thermococci archaeon
CAGTGCTGGAGAGAGCTAATGAGAGTTCTGGATACCCCAAGAGATAACTATAAAAAGAAATACACGGAGATTATGATGCGCCGGGTGCTGGGAAGAAGTTTTATCTATGAAAGAGAGCTCCATGCAATTTTGGGGCCCTTACGAAGGGCAGTTGAAGAGCTTAAGAGGTGTAAACATGCTGACGATTGAGTCATTTGAAGTTAAGGGGCGTAAAATGTGGATAGCAGTCATCCACAATGGAAAGATCCATGGAATAATTTTTTCGCTTGATGGGAGGGATTTTCTCGATGAGAGGCTGAAAAACTTGACATCATTCCTGATCAAAAGAGATGTCACGATCGATCTCAAAGAAGGGGAGAGTGAACTTCCAGAGATTATTTTTAGGACAATTATCGGGGAAATGGATAATAAAGAGGCATTCAAACTTCTGAGCCTCAGAGGATTAACTCCTTTTGAGCGGAAAGTTTATGAGGTACTAACAAAAAAGGTTAAACGTGGGGAAGTGATAAGCTACAAAGGACTGGCAGATATAGTAAAAACCTCACCGAGAGCCATTGGAGGAGCCATGAAGAGAAATCCCTATCCAATAGTGGTTCCCTGTCACAGGGTTGTCTCATCAAATGGTATTGGTTACTACACGCCAAAAATTGAATATAAAAAATTCCTGCTCGAAATAGAGGGGGTGGAAAAGTGGACAAGCTGAAAGCTTACATAATAGGATTCCTCATCCTAGTTTTAGCGATAGCAGCAGGCATAATATACAAATGGGGCTTCTTGACGCTTATAAGGATTGTATTAAGCCTTGGATTCCTTGGAGTAACATTGATGCTCGCTTTCTTTCTAGCGCTAACGCTCTATGCCGAGAGCTGGAAGTATGGGGCCTATCTCGTTATCCCAACAGCTCTAAGCGCCTACGCCACATATTTAAGTGCAACATGGCAGAATCTTAAAATCGTGGGAGGGATAATAGTCCTCTTCGTTCTGGGACTGGTTTTCGGGATATGGTACATAAGCGAACCGGATTTGGGTTTAATGGACAGATTCAAGAGTGCAGAAAGCCTCGAAAGATCAGGAAATTACAAAGCGGCGGCTAGGAAGTATGAGAAGAAAGGAAACTATCTGAAAGCAGCTGAGATGTATGAAAAGCTTGGATGGATGGAAAGTGCAGCATGGGCTTATGAAAAGGCGGAGAAGTATGAAAAAGCAGCCGAGATCTATGAGAAGCTCTATGAGAAAGAGAAGGATACATACTATCTCAAGGAAGCCCATGAATACTGGAAAAAGGCAGGAGATATGGAGCGTGCCGCTAAAGCCCTTGAGCAGTATGCCGAGGAAGAACCGTGGTTCTGGGAGGACGTGGCTGAACTTTATGAGGATCTTAGGATGGAAGATAAGGCTAGAGAGGCTTGGGAAAAAGCTTTAAAGTATTATGAAGGTGAAGCCAAAGAAGAGGGTGTTTTCTGGGAGGATGTTGGAAACATAGCGCACAAACTCGGGAATGAAGAGCTCGCCCGTGAGGCATACGAAAAGTTCCTTGAATACTGCATCAAAGAAGCGGAAGAAGATCCTATGTGGTGGAAGCATGTAGCAGAAGCATATGAATATCTCGGCGATAAGGAGAAGGCAGAAGACGCAAAGAGGAAGTATGAAGAATATAGAAAACAGATAATGAAGGGTTCTGAAGAAACTTAACCCTTTTTATTAACAGATTTCACTTCAAATTTGTTTTTTCTCCTTTCAAAGCGCCATTTCTCTATAGTCCTGACAAAGGGACATCTCTTTCTCTATTTAGCAAGGAACTCCTTGATCATGACACCAACCATAAAAATAGGAAAGAGGCTTTAAAAAGCAAATTATGAAGGAAAATTCATTAATGCCACGTAACCGTTCTGTGCACCACCTTCCCCGCTAAGGCATCTTTCAAAGCCTGCTCCATTATCTCCAAGCCTTTTTCAGCCTGTTCCTTCGTAATTACGAGTGGAGGTGTTATCCTTATCACGTTTCCAAACATGCCATAGCTCGGAAGTATCAAACCTAGTTCAAAAGCCCTCCAGCATATTTTTCCTGTAAGCTCCGGATCAGGTGCTCCATTGCTCTTTATTATCTCAACACCATTCATCAAGCCCATTCCCCGCACATCTCCGATAACCTCGTAACGCTCCATCATCTCGTGGAGACGCTTTCTGATGAACTCTCCTACTTTATTGACATTTTCGAGTATCTTTTCTTCCTCTATTATCTTGAGAGTAGCATAGGCAGCTGCTGAGATCACGGGATTTGCTGCAGGGGTTAAGAGGGCACTTCCGCTGGTCATGTCCATAAGTTTCGCTTTTCCTATAACTCCACTTAGTCCCATCCCACTTGCAACGCCCTTTCCAAAGGCTATGAAATCGGGTTCAACTTCAAAATGTTCGCTTGCAAACCATTTGCCCGTTCTCCCGATGCCCGTTTGAACCTCATCCATCGCTAGGAGGATTCCATGCTCCTCAAGAACTCCCTTCAACTCACTAAAGAAGTTCTTGGGGGGAACCACTATTCCACCATCGCCCTGAATAGGCTCCGCAATTAAAACACTCACTTCATCCGGGGGAACTACATGGGCAAGTACGTAGTGCTCCAGATAATCAAGGAAAGCATTTATAAGATCTGCAGGATTCTCATACCCATTTATTCCCCATGGATTACGGTAGGGATTTGGATATGGAACCCAAACCACGTTGGGCACCATTGGGGAAAAACCCCTCTTCTGAGAGCTCTGAAATGCCGCTATGGAAGTTGCTCCATAGGTTTGTCCGTGATATGCCCCTATGAAGGCGATAAACCACGGTTTTCTCGTGGCAAAACGCGCAATTTTCATTGTTAAATCCATTGCATCACTTCCACTGAGCCCGAAGAGAATCTTTGCATCCCTTATGGGAGCTTTTTCAGCCAAAATCTCAGCAACTTCTATAGCCCTCTTGCTATACGTGTAACCTATCATCGAATGCTGTATCTTTTTCACTTGTTCTTGAACTTCCTTTACTAGTTTTGGATGAGCATACCCAGTTGAAGCCGCAGCAGCGCCGGCTAAAAAGTCTATGAAGACATTCCCATCCACATCCTCTATCAATGCCCCATAACCTCTCTCCGGGACGACCGGGAAGAGCTTGACACCAAGCCCCTGAGAAACAACCTTCTTCTCACGCTCAATGAGCTCCTTTGCCTTAGGCCCCGGAGGCTTAACCACAATCTTAGGATACTCAAAACTCATAGAACTCCCTCCAAAATTGTTAGAAAAAAGGAAAAGGCGTTATGGATTGGCGGCTATAAATTCGTTCGTGTACTTCTTGATGACGGTGTACAGCACCACCAGCCCGAGCAGGTTGGGTATGGCCATTAGACCGTTCATCATGTCCGAGAATGTCCAAACATTCTCCAGGACCGTTGTTGCACCGATGTATATGAAGATCACCCAGAGTATGTTGTAGATAAGGTGAAGCCTTGGATAGAGTTTTGCGAATTTCTCGGGATCTTTCTCAAGCCATTTCGCCAAGTACATTATGTTCTGTCTTCCATAGAAGTTCCATGCAAGAACCGTTGAGTAGGCGAAGAGGATAACACCTATAACGACCATGACCTCACCGACATGTCCAAATGCCCTTGCAAAGGCTTCCTGGGTCAAAGCGGTGCTTGTCTTACCTGTCTGCCATGCACCCGTAGCAACGATTGAAATTCCCGTGAGTGAACAGATTATAATCGTATCAATGAATGGACCCAGCATTGCAACGTGTGCCTGTCTCGATGGGTTGTCTGTCCTAGCAGCGGCGTGTGCCATACTCGCTGTTCCAAGTCCTGCCTCGTTGGAGAATAGACCTCTGGCAACACCCCATCTTATAACTGTACCAACAGCACCACCGGCAACAGCCTTTCCTGTGAAAGCGTCTCTAAATATTAAGGCTATTGCACTTGGCAAGTGTCCCGCGTATTTTATCCATACGCCAACTGCAAAGATGAAGTAGACTATTGCCATGAAGGGAACCAGAGCCTCTGTGAATTCACCTATCCTTTTAATTCCACCGATGGTAACGATGAACGTTAGGATTGCAAAGGCTAGGCCAGTTGCCCAGAACGGAACATGGAATGCCACGTTCATTCCAAGTGCCAGAGAGTTTGATTGAGTCATGTTTCCAATACCAAAAGCTGCAATTGCTGCAAACATGGAGAATAGGATTCCAAGAACTTTCCCTACCGATGCCATGGCATGCCCTCTCGCAAGGTAGTATGCAAGTATCAGGAACAGTAGTGCTATTATGTAGGCTATTATCATTAATCCTCCACCGAGTTTTGTGGCATCGTATCCTATAAATGCAGCAAATATCAACACAAATATTGTTGCTAAGTACCTTGCATTTGGTGATATTTCAGCTTCTTTAAATCCTTTTTCCAGAGCATTGAAAGAACCTCCAATCATTGTTCCGTCGGGGAGTTTGCCCCTAAATGCAACTCCTAAGAGACCTTCTGAATATCTGGTGGCCATACCGACCGCAGCAGTCACCCACATCCAAAACAGAGCACCAGGACCACCATGGTAGATTGCCGTTGCAACACCAGCTATGTTACCTATACCTACGGTTCCTGCAATAGTAGCCATCAATGCCTGGAATGGCGTAATATCCCCTTCACCCTGCTTCTTCCTTCCTTGGAAAAGGGTAAAGCGAATAGACCACCCAAGACGTCTAAGTTGGATTCCCCCCAGTACTATACTAAGGAAAAGCCCTGTACCAACAAGTAAAATCATTATGGGAGGACCCCAAACTATACCATCAAGCCAGTTTATAAAATCCATTACTGCACCCATACAAACACCTCCCAGATATTGTTTCATTGAAGTTCCTGAGAGTTCACTAAAGCAGGTATACTGACGTCGATGTACTTTACAAATATAATTTAAATCCACTTCACTTATTTAAGGTTTATGGAATATTGTTTGACTATTAAACATATGAAAAAGAATTTATGCAAAATTTTCGAGGCAATTTATAAATACCCCATTTACCAAGAACTATCTGGAATGATGAGTCTGGAGCCCACTGATATGATGAAGATGTTTCGCGGGGCTGACCGGTGTTAAAGATGCTGAAGGAAAGAATATGCAAGGATCTCTATGAAGAAATTGAGAGGCTTGAAAAATCCATAATCGAGCTTGAGGATGAGGTTATCCAACTTAAAGCCCAAATTCAAGCCAAAACAGAGGAGGTTAATAATCTAGCCATAGAAAATGAGAATTTGCGATACAAGCTTGAGAGACTTCAGAAAACGTATGCTCAGATGGTTGAAATCCTCAAAAAGATGAAATTTCCCATAATACTCCTCGATGAGGATGACGAACAGAGGTGATATCTCCATAGGGCATATAGGCGTAAGGCTTAAATAATTGAAGTACGTTAATAACTGATGAATCTAAAATCTATTCTCAGACCCCCTACGAATCAGATGGCTAGAATAACGCTAAAAATAAACTTTTAGCTGCAACAGAGTTGCAGGGGGAAGGAGCAATGGGAAAACTAGTCAATGCTGTGCTGATACTCTTGATTATCATAGCAGTATTCCATCTCAATCTCGGCTATTACATAGTTAGAGGATTCCATGGAGGCCAAAATAACGAGTTCATGACAGTGACTCTAAATGAGAGCGAGGTTGTAACTGCCTCCGTAAATGAAACTACACCCCGCGTCCTAACAGCCATTGAAAAGGGCCAAGATGCTCTCTTCAACATTGCATATCATCTGGATTCAATGGCTTCACAGCTGCCCCTAAATGATGTCACAAGCACCCTCGCTTCAGTAGCAACAGCCATCGTTCTCATAATAGTGCCTCTTCTAATCCTGACCCACCTTATAGTGAGCATCGCGGTCAGATGATAACTGGTTTTTGTTTTTATATTTTAGAAGCGGTACTGTCAGGATAACGGGGCATCACCACCGCGAGAGATGGCTTCTTTTTCTGAAGAATCATCAAAAACTCAAACCCTAACAGTATGTTAGAAGCAAACGAAAGCCTTTTTTAACACCTCCCCTATTTTTTGATTATAGCATAGAGGTGATTGTTATGTCAATGGATATGACGACAAGGATGTTCAAGGAGGAAGGATGGGTTAGAAAAAAGTGCCCCAAGTGCGGGAAATACTTCTGGACGCTCGACCCGGATAGAGAGACCTGTGGAGATCCGCCCTGTGACGAGTACGCCTTCATAGGAAAGCCGGGGATACCGAAGAAGTACACCCTTGAAGAGATGCGTGAGGCTTTTCTGGGTTTCTTCGAGCGCAACGGCCACGGGAGAGTTAAGCGCTATCCCGTTCTACCCCGCTGGAGAGACGACGTTCTCCTCGTTGGAGCTTCAATCATGGACTTCCAGCCGTGGGTCATAAGTGGCGAAGCCGATCCTCCGGCCAATCCGCTCACGATAAGCCAGCCCTCAATAAGATTCACGGACATAGACAACGTCGGAATAACCGGAAGACACTTCACGATATTCGAGATGATGGCTCATCATGCCTTCAACTATCCCAAAAAGCCGATATACTGGATGGATGAGACCGTTGAATATGCCTATGAATTCTTCACAAAGGACTTAAGAATGAAGGGGGAGGACATAACATTCAAAGAAAATCCTTGGGCAGGGGGAGGAAACGCCGGTCCGGCCTTTGAAGTTCTCTACAGAGGCTTAGAAGTTGCTACACTCGTTTTCATGCAGTACAAGCTGGCTCCTCCAAACGCTGATCCAAGTCAAATTGTCGAGATTAAGGGGGATAAATACGTTCCAATGGAAACTAGAGTTGTTGACACGGGTTATGGATTGGAAAGGCTCGTTTGGATGAGCCAAGGAACCCCAACAGCCTATGATGCCGTTTTGGGTTATGTCGTGGAGCCACTTAAGAGAATGGCAGGCGTTGATAGGATAGACGAGCGCATTCTCATGGAAAACTCACGATTGGCCGGAATGTTTGATATAGAGGACATGGGCGACCTGAAGGTGCTGAGGAGAGAGGTGGCAAACAAGGTGGGGATAAGTGTTGAGGAGCTCGAAAAAGCTGTCAGGCCATATGAGCTTATTTACGCCATAGCGGATCACACAAAGGCACTAACCTTCATGCTCGCCGACGGTGTAATTCCGTCGAACGTTAAAGCGGGCTATCTGGCGCGTCTATTAATAAGGAAGAGCATAAGGAACATGAGGGAACTTGGCATCAATGCTCCTCTGAGCGAGATAGTGGCAATGCACATTAAAGCCCTCCATAAAACGTATCCTGAGTTTAGGGAGATGGAGGATGTAATTCTCGACATAGTAGACGTTGAAGAGAAGCGCTATCAGGAGACGCTGAGGAGGGGAAGCAACCTGGTGAAGCGCGAGGTTGCAAAGCTGAAGAAAAGTGGAAAGGATGAGATCCCCCTTGAGAATCTGATATTATACTACGAGAGCCATGGTTTGACCCCCGAAATTGTTAAGGAAGTGGCTGAGAAGGAAGGAATAAGGGTTCACATACCTGACAACTTCTACACGCTGGTTGCAAAGGAAGCCGAAAGAACGGTCAAAGAGGAGGAAAAAAAGAGCATAGTGGATTTCGAACTCCTTCAAGACTTGCCCGACACGAGAACCCTCTACTATGAGGATCCAATGATGAAGGAGTTTGACGCGAAAGTGCTCAAAATCCTTGGGGAGTGGGTAGTTCTGGATCAAACGGCATTCTACCCCGAGGGTGGAGGACAGCCATGCGACCTAGGAACTCTAGATGGTATAAAAATCCTCGATGTGCAGAAGGTAGGAAAGGTAATCCTCCACAAAGTTGAACGCATGGAGTTCAGGGAAGGGCAAAGAGTCCATGGAAAAATCGATTGGGAGAGGAGAATACAGCACATGAGACACCACACGGGAACCCATGTTCTAATGGGTGCCTTGGTTAGAGTTTTGGGAAGTCATGTGTGGCAGAGCGGTTCGCAGCTTCATACGGACTGGGCAAGACTTGATATAGCCCACTACAAGCGTATAGGTGAGGAGGAGCTTAGGGAAATCGAGCGCCTTGCCAACAGGGTCGTAATGGAAAACAGGGAAGTAAGATGGGAGTGGCTTCCAAGAACAGAAGCAGAGCAGAGGTATGGATTTAGACTTTATCAGGGAGGCGTCGTTCCCGGGAAGGTCATCAGGGTTTTGAACATAAAAGACTGGGATGTTCAGGCGTGTGGTGGAACCCATCTACCAAATACCGGGCTCATAGGTCCAATAAAGATTCTGAGGACGGAGAGAATACAGGATGGAGTTGAGAGGATTATATTCGCCGCTGGGGAGGCAGCCATAAAGTGGATGCAGGAGAGCGAGAGCATAATAAAGAGGACGAGCGGCGTATTTAGGGTTCCTCCCGAGAAGCTCCCGGATACAGCCCAAAAATTCTTCGATGAATGGAAGAACGCCAGAAAGGTAGTGGAAAAGCTGAAGAGAGAGCTTGCAAAGCTTTTAGTCTACGAACTCGAAAGTAAGGTGGAGAAAATTAAAGGCATTGAGTTCATAGGAGGCATCGTAGAAGGAGACATAGAACACCTCAGAGAAGCAGCTTTAAAGCTAAAGAAGCCCAACAGGGTGATAGCGATAATAAGTGAGGACAGCGGTGCCGTAGTGGTTGCCGTTGGTGATAATGTGGATCACAAAGCCGGAGATCTCGTGAGGATTATCACCTCCGTAGCCGGTGGCGGGGGAGGAGGAAAGAAAGACCTAGCACAAGGGAAGATAAAGAACATATTAAAAGCAAAAGAAGCTTTGGAAGAAGTGAAGAAGAAGCTCTAATTTTCAATCTTTTGGCTCTTTTTAATCTTCACTCACAATCCAGTTGGGGCATCTATGAAAAACACTTCTACATCAAACTTTCCTTTAACAATTTCCATCAATGCCTTAACTCCCAGAGTTTCGGTGGCATAATGTCCAGCTGCAATCACGTTAACCCCTCCCTCCTTTGCGACATGGAAGTCTTGATGGAGGAACTCCCCCGTTATGAAGAGGTCTACCCCCTTTTCAACGGCTTCATAAATGCTCGAGCTGCCGAGCCCGCTCATCACAGCAATGCTCTTCACCTCCTCCCCGCCAAATTCAAAGCTCCTAACATTCGTGTCCAGCCCCTCGGCAAGTTTTTGAGCTATTAAAGAAACAGGCTTTGGTTCCTCAAACTCCCCCATAAATCCTACATACGTGCCATTGTACTCCCCAAAGGGCTCTCTGGGATCCAGTTCCAGAAGTTTGAGAAGTTGGGCATTGTTTCCAACCTCGGGATGGGCATCCAGTGGAATATGGGCAGCATAAAGGTTTAATTCATCATTCAGGAGAAACCTCAAGCGCCTCTGAACCAGTCCTCTAACGTATTCTATTCCTCCCCATATGATGCCGTGATGCACTATGAGCATGTCTGCATTGCCCTTTAAAGCCCTCTCAAAGGTTTCCATGCATGCGTCAACGGCAAATGCAATGCGCTCGACCTCGCCTTTCCCCTCAACCTGGAGGCCATTCCTCGATTTATCCGGAAATTCGTTAATTCTTAAATACTCATCGAGAAATCCTACGATTCCATGAAGATCCGCCACCACACTCACCCCTCTATACTCCGCAGGCAACATTTTTAAACATCCCTACTTTTGTTAAACCAAAGGTGAGAGAAATGGAGGATTACTGGAAAGCCTGTGAGGAGATTGCAAATGCCATAATTTCCGGCGAGATTAAGGATAGGAAGAAGTTGAATACCTTTAAAATCAAAATTGCGAGAAAGTATCATCTGAGCAAAATTCCTGCTAATTCGGACATTCTCAGGGCAATGAGAAAAGAAGAGAGGAAAAAGTTCAAGGATTTCCTCAAAAAGAAGCCTACCCGAACCATAAGTGGCGTTGCAGTCGTTGCAATGATGACAAAGCCCTTCCCATGTCCCCACGGACGCTGCATTTACTGTCCTGGAGGTCCCGGAGAAGGTTCACCTCAAAGCTACACGGGAAAAGAGCCTTCGGCTCTTAGGGCACTTCAAAATGCCTATCACCCCTATCTCATTATGATGAACCGCTTAAAGCAGCTCTACGACATAGGGCATGATGTAGACAAGGTAGAGGTCATAATTCAGGGCGGAACTTTCCCCGCTGTTGATCTTGATTATCAAGAATGGTTTATAAAAGAGGCATTCAAGGCAATGAATGATTTTCCATACTTTAAGGATATCGAAGATCTTGAGGGAAAGATAAGAAGGGCAGTCCTTTTTGGAGAAGTTGATGAGGATCCTCTATTTAGACGTGCATGGGAGAAAACACACAGAAAACCCTACTACTATCTTGAAAATGAGCAGCGCAAAAATGAGAGAGCAAAGGTTAGAATGGTAGGACTTACGATTGAAACCAGACCTGACTGGGCAATGGAAAAACAGATAGACAGGATGCTCCACCTTGGGACAACTAGGGTTGAGCTTGGAGTCCAAACAGTTTTCAATTTTATCTATGAGCGCGTTAAACGAGGGCACACGATTGAGGATACGATTAAAGCAACACAGCTCCTAAAGGACGCCGGCTTAAAGATAAACTACCACATGATGCCCGGTCTGCCGGGAAGCAACTTCGAGAGGGATTTACTCTCATTTAAGATCATTTTTGAAGACCCAAGGTTCAGACCGGACATGCTCAAGGTTTACCCCACGCTGGTTACGGGGGACACCGTGCTCTACAAATGGTGGAAGCAGGGAAAATACAAGCCATATCACACCGAAGATGCCGTCAAGTTGCTCGTGGAGGTTTATAAGTTCCTTCCAAAATGGGTTCGTGTAATGAGAATCCAGAGGGATATTCCTGTGCAGCTGGTGGTGGATGGTGTCAAGCACTCCAATTTGGGACAGCTTGTCTTCAATGAACTCATAAAGCGTGGTATAAAGCCGAAGGAAATAAGGTTTAGAGAAGTGGGCCACATGATGCAGAACTTTGGGGTAGAGCCCGAGATAGAGCACATTAAACTCCTTAGAGAAGATTACGAAGCCAGTGGAGGTAGAGAGATATTCCTCAGTTTCGAAGATGTGAAAAATGATATTCTCATAGGCTTTATTCGCCTGAGAATTCCAAGCGAAAAAGCTCATAGAAAAGAGATAAACCGCATCTCCTCGGCGATTGTTAGAGAACTCCACGTCTACGGGCCCTTAGTACCCATAGGAGGGAAGCCCAAATATGAATGGCAACACCGCGGCTATGGAAAGGAACTTTTAGCTGAGGCTGAGCGCATCGCTAGAGAAGAGTTTGACGTGAAAAAAATGCTCATTATAAGCGGCGTTGGAGTGAGGGACTACTACAGGAAGTTCGGCTATAGAAAGGACGGGCCCTACGTGAGCAAAAGGCTCGATAAAAAGGGATATGCAGATTTTATAACGGGTAGAGCCTGAATACCTGACTCAGTTTATAACTATCTTTATCCCGTTGATTTCCATTTCCTCTTTCTCGATTTTCTCGAATGTAAGTTTCTCCCAGTTGAGTCTATAGGATGAACCATTAACATTGGCAATCCAGTCGTTGGGATCTAAAATCACCATTATGGGTTTCTCTTTGGTCTCAACACTCAAAACCGACGAGCTGTTCACGAAAATTCTTTTCGTTATGTTCTCCGTCGGTGTGACAATTTTCACCTCAAGGGGCATTGCAAAGCCATTCTCCTCGCTTATGTTGAGCATTAAACTGTATCCTCCATCATTTTGAATGAGCTTTAAGGTGGAAACCGTGAAATTTGGGTAATCTGCTCTGTAAAACCACTCTTTGAAAAACCAATCCAGATCTTGATGTGTTGAGTTTTCAAAAATTTTCCTGAGCAGGTTTAGCGTTTCTTCAGTTTTTGTGCATTCTTTAACGTGGCAAACCTCAAGAAGCTCCCTAAGCCCCTTAAAGAATGTCTCGTTGCCAACGACGAACTGAAGGGAGCGGAGGATGAAGCCCCCACGATAGTAAAGGTTTGCGGTCGTGTCGCTCATCCGGGATATATCCACACCTCTCATCTTCACTATTGGTGTTCTTCTCTTTGAACTAAAACAGAGCCCTTCCCATAGATCCACGCGTTCGAGGGATAGATTGTTCCGAGAAATCGAGACATACGTGGCAAATGGTTCATTCAGTATCCAGAAGTTGGCATATGCACCGAACCAGTTGTGAGCGACCTCATGGGGAACAACCTTATTAAACTGGGTCGCCAACGCTCCACCGTAAAGACCATGCCCGCTGTATTCGGCATGCCCTTTAACCCGTATGTAGATCATCTCATCATAAGGATAGGGAATGAGATAAGAGGAATAAACCTTGAGTATCTTTGTAATCTCATCCGTTACATTCCCCTCATCGGTAAGAGCTACCACATTCACATTTTTTCCATTGATTGCGACGCTCTTCCTATAGACATTCCACTTTCCGAAGAGGACGTAAAATCTGTTCCCGTGAGTATGGAAAGTGTTCTTCTCCGGAAGAAGTGCTTTGTATTCAGCGCTCGATAATTTTAGAATGCCCACAGGAGTATATCCTTCGGGATATGATTCCACCTCCACTGTGAAATTCCCTTTTAATCCAGGAACAGGCATGTATGCTTCAGGCGGGAGATAAAAGAAATTTTTATTTGACGCTATTTCCCATTCAATTGGATCTCTTGTGTTTATATCCAGCAGGGGTTGATAGTCTGAAGTGTAGAGAATTTTAATACGCTGAACATCATCCGTTGGAGTGATGTTAAGAAGAAGGAGATCATAGCTTCCATCATGAAACGCCTTTAAAGCCGCTTCCGCACCGCTTACCTCAATTCTCTCAATTTTCATGTTCAAAATGGACGAATTCTCGAAGAGGAAGGGAACAACAGCAGGCGACTTTAGGGAGAGCTCAACCTCCTGAACTCCAGTGATGCTGGTGTTCCACCCATCGAAGGCTACATCCAGTGAGATGTGAACCTTTGCCCCGCTGATTGTGCCGCTCCTCTCGAAGAGAAGCTTCACATTGTTTGTTTTTGAAAATGTAATCCCTTCAAAGACCTTCAGCGGAGTGTATGCCAGTAGTAGGGTTACGGTGAATATTATCACAATAATTACCATGGAAAAACGTGCTTTCATGTTTTCATCTCCCATTCGGGAAATTTAAAAGTTTCGACGCCTTAATCCACATGAGGGAAAGCATGAGGTTTAAACCCAGACCCCTGAAAAAAGATGTAAGCTTTGAGTGCAAGTTTTGCCTCGACTGCTGTAAAGAACGCTTCATCTATCTAACACTCTATGATATAAGGCGGATATCCGAAAATGGACATGATGTAGAAGAATTTATCACCCTGACAAGTTCAGAGGGGAAGATAAGATTTGTGCTATCATATAGAGAGTGGGACTTGGGCTGTATTTTCCAAGATCCCGAAACGGGAAAGTGTAAAATCCACGAGTATAAGCCCCTGATCTGTCAGATTTATCCATTTATGGTTTCTCACAAACCGCTGGGTGTTGAAGGAGAGGAGCCACTTGAATATGGAGGTGAGAAGCTCTGGATATACTACGATGAGAATTGCCCGGGAGTTGGTGAAGGTGATAGAATCATAAGAAGAGAAGAAATAGCAGAACTTGGCTTGAAATTTAAGAGAGAATTGGACATGACAGATATGGATAGATTTAATGAGATGCTGGATGGTGATAAAAGTGGAACTTCGCTATAGGAGAGCTTCCTCCCGGGAGCTTGACCTCATAATGGAGGAGGCTGAAAAATACGGTAAGCTCACCCA
>QMUB01000006.1 GCA_003663695.1 Thermococci archaeon
ATAGCCATTGGAATTCAGGATTTTCCGGAAGGCACCATAGTCTCCCTTCCATTGGCGGTTCTTCAAAAGAAGAGACTCCAGCCGATAATGATGGGAATTTTAAGTGGGGTCGCCGAGATGGTAATGGCACTTCTGGGGGCATTCTTCTTCACTTCCTTCCACTGGCTCCTGCCCTATGGATTAGGTCTAGCCGGTGGAGCAATGCTCTATGTTACGGTCAAAGAGATGATACCGGAGATCTACAGAAAAGAGGAGAATGAAACTCTGATAACCCTAGGCTTCTTTCTCGGTTTCTACGTGATGCTGCTCCTTGATTCCATGCTTGGGTAGCTTCAATATCCCCAATTTCTTTGCAAGCTGGAGTATTCTCATCCTGTACTCATCCAAACTATCCTCATTTACGAGGAGGTAATCCGCAAGAGCCATGACCTCACCCACTCCAAACTTGAGCTCCTTCCAGTCTCTGGCTTCAAATTCGTCCCACGTGCTCGGGTCATCGCTCCTTCCTCTCCGGCTCAGTCGTTCAAAGCGCTTTTTTGGTGATGAATGGACACCTATGACCACTATTGTTTCCTCTGGAAAAGCATCCCTAAAAGTCCTTATTTCATCAAGAGAACGCACCCCATCCACAACAACCTTCTCATGCCCCTCCAAAAGCTCCTTTAGCTTGGGAATGCACAGCTTCGCAACGGCATTATCACCCAGCTCCTGCCTGAGCTGTATGCTGACCCTCCTCATACCTTCGGAGGTTCTCGGGATACCTCTTTTACTCGCTTCCTCCCTCACAATATCGCCCATGTTCACATGGGGAACTCCAAAGCGCCTGAACACCTTGACAACTTCTCCTTTCCCCGAACCGGGCATTCCCACGACACATATTATCATCTCAGCCCACTCCCCCTATTCCAGCATATTAACTCATTTGAGGAAAGCATCGAGAGTTCCCTTTTTAGGCTTTTCCTTTGAGAGCTTTCTTTCGACTCCGAGGCTCTTGTAAATCTCCCTTAAAACACCGACGCCAATGCCCTCAATATTTAAAAGTTTGGCAGGTTCTGACTTTGCGATATCCCCGGCATTTCTGAATCCCGCAAGATAGAGCGCCCTAGCTCTCTTTCTACCGATCATTGGAAGCCTGACGAGCTCTAGGAGCTCCTCTCTAACACCATGCTTGACCCTGAGCCTCAGATCCTCTAAAAATCTCAAAATTTCTTTTTTGGGCTCAAAGAGCTTGTAAATTTCAACCAGCGAATAGAGGAGCCAATCAGCAAGTTCCAGAACCCGGTAAAGATCCCCGCTGTCAATTCCATAGCTCTCAAGGATTTTATCCTCCCTCACCTCATTTATCCAGTCCAAAAGCATCCTGGCAGTTTTGAGCTGCCCCATGAAAATATCAAACTCATAATCCCCGTAGTAGGGAATGTTAAAATACAGATTATCCTCCATTTCATAGGCATAATCCACAAGATCCTCCATCTCCTTCCTCTTAACCCTCAGGGTGTTCAAATCCGGTGAGGAGGCAAGGAGCTGGAAAATTCCGAGGGGATTTGGATTCTCCTCAATCTTGGGAAGGGCATCTTTAAAGCGCTTTGCCGTGAGCGGATCCACATAGAGCTGGGATGTTCTTATTCCAAGGGGCAGGGGCATAAAGCGATCCTCAAGATCTATATCAATGAAACCGTTCTCAAAGAAGAAATGAACTATTTTCTTGGCTTTCTCCTCAAGAAGTGCCAGATTCCTGCGCTGGTGGTAGAAGAAGGTCTTTTCCAAGAATTTCACGAGTTCTCCGAATGTCTCCACTCCAAAGTTAGTTATCAAAGCAAGGACCTGACCTCTAAATGCGCTCTCATTTGAGAGCATTGAAAAGAGATTTTCAGGTTTTCCAACAACATATTTCTTAAAAACTTCCATGGGGTCCTCGCTTTCCTTTGCAACTATTATGGCCTCTCCTTCCCTGTCGTATTTGGGTCTCCCGGCCCTCCCAAGCATCTGCTGGATCTCCAAAACGGGTATATCCATCCATCCAAAGGAGGAGTAACGCTTGGTATCGCGGATTATAACACGAAACGCGGGAGTATTTACCCCCATGGCAAGGGTTGGTGTTGCTGTTATCACCTTGATTATCCCCTCTCTGAAAGCATCCTCGATTAAAGTTCTCTCCTTCCTTCCAAGCCCGGCATGGTGAAAGGTTACCCCGTTTATCAGAGCCTCCCTGACCTTATCATTCGTCGGGTTGCTCTCAATTTCCTCCACGAGGGATTTCAAAACCCTCTGCTCGGCTTTGGTTAGAAGCTTTTTGACCTTCTTGCTGAGCCTTAGAGCTTCTCTTTCGGCGCTACGTCGGGTATTCACAAAAACCAGAGCCTGCTTCCCTCTCTTTATTGCATCAATCACGAGAGAATCCCACGTTAAATCAAACTTCTGAGTGCTCTCATCCTCCCATATCACGCTCCCGTTGTAGAAAACCCCTTTCCTAAGCTTCACGGGTCTCCAATCGCTCATAACAAGACCCGCATCTAGCCATTCCGCCAGTTCCTCTGCATTTCCAACCGTGGCGCTTAACCCGAGGATCTGAGCCCTTCCGACCATGTGGGATAGGATCATCTCAAGGGTCGCCCCCCTGTCAAAGGAGCCCAGAAGATGAATTTCATCGGCTATAACAAGATTCACATCCCTTATCCACCGGGGTTTGTGTCTTAGAAGGGAATCAAACTTTTCAGATGTTGCGATTATTATGTCATATCTCCCGAGCCATTCATCACCGCTGTCGTAATCCCCTGTGGAGAGAGCCACACCAACACCAAACCTCTCCCACACCTTGAATTCCCTATATTTCTCCTCTGCAAGGGCTTTGAGCGGAACGAGATAAACTGCTTTCCCTCCCTCTTTAAAAAGCTTGTTGAGCATTACAATCTCGGCAACCAGCGTCTTTCCAGATGCTGTTGGAATAGCAAGGATCAGGTTCTTTCCTTCAAGCACACCACTCCTCAACGCCTCCGCTTGAGGTGGGTAGAGCTCATCAATGCCCCTCTCCTTCAAGGCTCTTATTATACGTTCGTCCACAGAAAGCTCTTCAATCCTCATGATATCACTCTTCTTATACATCTAAGCAAAGTTTTTTAGCTCTTTCCCCGAACTAGGGATGGTGAGCACATGGAGATTAAGATTCCCTTCATAATCTTCGAAGTTCATGGAGAGGAGTACGCCATAGATGCCTACTTCTCAAAAAAATTGGAGAAGATTGAGAGGATCAGCACGCTCATAAGGAGAACAGACTTTCCGAGGGCCTTTCCCGAAGGTTCTCTGGAGCCCCTTCTAAAGGAGGAAGAGCTCGAGAACTTCCTCAAGAGCCTATTTTATGAAGTAGCAAAAATTTCAGGACAGACCTTTGATGAGAGATTGAGGCACATGAGAAGATGGAATCTATGGAGGTTTTTGGGGATTCCCACCGGCTTTCGCAGGCATTTAGAAGAGGATGAGAAGCTTAGCTCGGCGAGCAGAGAAGCCATGCTATCTTTAAGCATACTTCAGAGGGTTCTTGGAGTTAAAAATGCGGGTAAGCTCGGCGACGTAATCATCATACCAAAGGGGTATGCCTATTATGTGATCAGGGTGGAAGGCGGGGAAATAAGAAACGAGAAAGGGGAAATTGACAGGATTTATACCTCCCTTCTAAAAATAGATGAAGGATTCAGGAAAGCCCTCAAGCCTTAGAGTAGAGCCAGCAGGCGACATAGTGATCCTTTTCAGCTTCCATCAAAGGAGGTTCCTGCTTCTTGCATATATCCTTTGCAAAGGGGCATCTTGGATGGAAGCGACACCCGCTCGGAGGATTGATCGGGCTTGGAGGCTCTCCCTCAACCTTCATTCTCTTGGCTTTGAGCTCCTTTGCAAGCTCCGGATCGGGGACGGGTATTGCTGAAAGCAGCAACTGGGTATAGGGGTGTAGAGGCTTCTCAAATATTTCATCCGAAGGTCCTACCTCCACGAGCTTTCCAAGATACATGACCCCCATCCTGTGGCTCATGTACTTAACAACTCCAAGATCGTGGGATATGAAGAGGTAAGTGAATCCAAACTCCCTCTGGATATCCTTGAGCGTGTTTAATATGTTAGCCTGAACCGAAACATCCAAAGCTGATGTTGGCTCATCCAAAACTATGAACTCGGGTCTCAGTGCCAAGAGCCTTGCCAAGGCAATACGCTGTCTCTGACCACCGCTGAACTCGTGGGGATATCTGTAGAGGTGCATCTCATTGAGACCTACGCTCTCAAGAAGCTTTATGACGAACTCTTCAGGATCATCGACATGAATCCCGTGGAAACGTACGGGTTCCATTATGACCTCAAAGACCGTTTGTCTTGGGTTCAAGGAGGAATAGGGATCCTGAAACATAATTTGAGCTTTTCTCCTGAACCACTTCATCTCATCTCCCTTTAGCTCCATGATGTTTTTTCCCTGGAATATGACCTCTCCATCTGTTGGTTCTATTAACCGAAGTATTGTCCTTCCCGTCGTTGTTTTACCACACCCGCTCTCTCCAACCAGTCCAAAGGTTTCTCCTCTCCTTATCTCAAAGCTTATGTCATCCACAGCCTTCACATGTCCTTTTGTGAAGAATAACCCCTTAACCGGGAAGTATTTTTTAAGATTCCTAACCTGAAGTATCGGCTCCAATTTCATCACCTCAATACAAATGGCATGCTACGAAATGACCATCCTCAATTTCCTTGAGCTCGGGAACCTTCTGCTTGCATATATCCTTTGCAAAGGGGCACCTCGGATGGAAGCGACACCCTGAAGGTGGTGTAATTAAGTTCGGCACTGTTCCCGGTATGGCATCCAATCTCTCTATTCTCTTCATTGGATTTGGAACGGCTTTCAAAAGACCCTGAGTGTATGGATGTAATGGATTTTTAAATATCTGTTCCGCTGTGCCAATTTCCGCAATTTTACCCGCGTACATTACAGCAATCCTATCCGCCATTTCAGCGACCACACCCATATTGTGTGTGATCAAGATTAGGGTTGTGTTATAATCCCTCTTGAGCTTGTTCATCAAATCCAAGATCTGTGCCTGAACCGTAACGTCCAGAGCTGTCGTCGGCTCATCCGCTATGAGAACCTTTGGATTGTTCGTTAATCCCGTCCCTATAACAACACGCTGCTTCATACCACCGCTCATTTCGTGGGGATAGTTCTTTATCCTGCTCTCGGGGTCGGGTATCAGCACCCTCTTCAAAATGCTCAAAGCCCTTTGAAGACCTTCCTTTAAGTCCTTGACGGTGTTGTGAACTACCATGGCCTCGGCTATCTGATATCCAACTTGATAGAGGGGATCCAAAGAGGCGTGGGGATCCTGGAAGATGTAAGCTATCTCCTTTCCTCTAATTTCCCTTATCTCCTCCTCCCTGAGTTTGAGCAAATCAATCGGTCCTTTGTCTGAGTGATATATCACTTTACCCCCAACTATTCTCCCGGGACTTTCAATAAGCTGGGTGAGTGCCCTCGATGTAACACTCTTACCGCACCCTGTTTCTCCCACAAGTGCAAATGTTTCACCCTTGTAAACATCGAAGGAAACCCTCTCTATCGCTTTAACTATTCCAGCATAGGTGTAAAAGTGAACCGTTAAATCCCTAACTTCCAAAATCGGCTCAGGCATTCTCCTCACCTTCCTTTTCCTCCATCTTCTTGGTTTTCTTCACCTTGAACTCTATGCTTCTTCTCGTCTTCGGATCCAGAATGTCTCTAAGCGTGTCCCCGAGGAGGTTCCATCCCAGAGCAACGAGCATAACCACCAGGCCCGGATAGATTATGAGCCACCATGCCTTGGGGAAGAACTGAGTACCATCATAAACTATCCTGCCCCAGTCGGCTATTGGAGGTGTTGCACCGAGGCCCAAGAAGCTTAGACCTGCTTCCATCAAAATCACACTGCCAAAATCCAAAGTTATGTAGACCAATATGGGTCCTATTATGTTGGGAAGAATATGCTTGAACATTATGGTCCATGAACTCAATCCTATAGCCCTGGCGGCTTCAACATAGAGGTTTTCCTTCTCCGTTAATGTAGAACCTCTCGTTATTCTCGCATAAGCGGGCCACCACACTATAATCATCGCCAGTATAACCGAAAGCAATCTTCCAAGGTTTCCCGCCTCCCTCATGTGCAAGCCAAAGAGCCATAAGACGAAGCTCTGAAGATGTGCATGGCTCGATATAAATGCCTGAAGTCTGTTTGGAAGCACTGCCGAGAGTGCGATGGCAAGTATGAGGGCGGGAAATGCCAAAAACATGTCGGTTATACGCATCACGAGTTCATCCGTTTTTCCTCCATAGTAGCCCGCTATGAGACCCAATAAAATTCCCAAGGGGACTCCAAGCACAATAACGACTATTGAGATGACGAAGGAAGTTCTGGCTCCGGCGAGCAACAGGCTGAGCAAATCCCTTCCATAATGATCCGCACCCAGGTGCAGGCTCATTATGGTCTCATGGGAGGGCAGGTAAACCTGAGTTCCCGGGGGTGCAAGATATGCGGTTCCATTGTCGAAGAAGGGGAAGTAGTTGTAGGGCCATGGTGCCAACCTAGGCCCGAAAACTCCAAAGAATATGAACACCAGCACCAAAAACACTCCAATCAATCCCGGGGGTGAGCGATTAAGAGCATATAGCATCAAACGCCACTCTTCCATTTTGGACTTATTCTTTTTCTTCCAGTCCCTCTTGAAGATGTTTATGAAAGATCCTAATGCAATTACAAGGAAATCTGCAAGCCTGTCCAAAATGCCTTTTTTATATTCCTCCTGCATCTTCAACCACCTCAGTATCTCACCCTAGGATCGATGACTGCGTAGAGTATATCCACCACCAGATTGGCGGTTACGTACACCAATGCAAATATGAAGGTCACTGCCACGACAGCAGGAAAGTCCAAGTTTTGAATCGCTTGTATGGCATATCTTCCCATCCCCGGTATTCCAAAAACAGTCTCTGTAATCGGAGCACCTGCCAGAAGTCCTCCAAATTGGAGTCCCAAAACAGTTATGATTGGAACTAAAGCGTTCTTCAGCGCATGCCTGTAAACCTTGAGCTTTGGAACACCCTTTGCTTTCAAGAATTCTATGTAGTCGCTGCTCAGAGCCTCCAAGAAAGAATTCCTAACAAATCTAGCTATGACCCCTGCACCCTGAAACCCCAAAACGAAACCGGGCAGCCATAACCTTCCAATGTGCTGCTTAAATATAGTGAACTCTCCAGTCAGAAGAGCATCTATCATCGGTATATGGGTTATCTGATGGGATGGATAGGCCGGGAAACCTGCTAGATTTATCAATCGGAACTTAACGAAGAACACGAATATTAAAATATATCCAAGCCAGAAAACAGGAGTCGAAACTCCTATGAGGGCAAAAAATCTGATTATCGTGTCCACCCAGGTATTTCTCTTCAACGCCGAGAGTATTCCCAAAGGAACTCCAATAAGTATCACGAAGAAAAATGCCACCAGCGCCAGCTCAAAGGTCTTTGGAAATCGCTTTCCAACATCATCCATAACTGGATTCGATGTTCTCGGATCTATGAGCGTGTTCTTTGCCAGTCCACTCACCAAAAACCAGTATTGATCATACCATGGTTTATCTAAATGGTATTGAGCTTTTATCCTAGCTATAGCTTCCTGAGATGCTTTCTCTCCACCTGCCCATGCCCTTGCAGGGTCCGCCGGTATAACATATGCTATTATAAAAACTATCAAAGTAACACCAATCAGTGTGGGCAGGAAGGTCAGTATTCTCCTTATCAAGAACTTCTTCAGCTCTGCCAATTTTATCACCCCGGTGAGAGAGATATTTCACAAGTATAAAAATTTTATCATCAATGTATCTAAACATACGTCAAGCAAATTTAGAGGTGCAGTGAACAATAGCCGAAAATATCAAAGAAAAGAAAAAGAAATTCAAAGTCAAGGCTTGTATCCATACTCTTTCTCCCAAAGATCCTTGTTCCAGTAGTACGGGTTGAGTGCTAGAACTATGTAGCTGTTCTCTTCGTATTCCTTGACGTAGTATGGACCCGTTCCAACTGGATACTTGTGTATGAGCTGGTGGGTTGGGTCTTGTTCGCCCTCCTGCACATAAGCCTCCCATGCCTTCGGGTTCTTACCGTTGTCCGCTGCCTTCATTGCCTCATCGTATTTGTCCCCAAGGAGGTACTCCGCTGGAAGCACTGAGAGGAATGGATCAGCAACAACTCCAAGGATTGGAGCGTATGGGTCTGGTAGTACAAGCTTGTAAACTCCAGCGGTCTCTCCGCTGTAGCCGAAAAGATCGAGGAGGTCCTTCATTGACTTAACTTCAATGCTCTTACCGTTGTAGTCCGCTATGAGTTTCTCACTCTTTAGAACGTTCTCAAACTCCTGCTCTGTGAGAGGCTGTGATTTATCGAGATCCATGAAGCCGGTCATCCAGCTAACGGAGTGACCGAGCCTCTTAACACGCCAGAAGGTGAATGCAACATCCGTTGCATCAATTGGATAGGTCTTGTCATTCCATGGGTCGTAGGCTTTAACACCACCCCTAATGACAAAGTACCACTCTGTACCATCCTCATTGTGTGCCCATGCGACTGCCAAGTCTGGAGTAACCTTCTCGGTCTCTTCCTTCCAGTAGGTTACTAATGTGTCACCGATCTCGTGCCAGATTTCCCATCCAAAGGTCTCATAGGTCATTGCTGGGTCAAAGCTCTCGGGCCATCCAATGGTGCCTATAACATAGGTGTTAGGATCGTTCTTGTAGTCCTTAATACCGACATCAACACTCGGTGCCTTGGGATCCTCCCATATTAAGTCATAGCGCTCGGCGAATGTTGGGTGGTAGTATCTTCCCTTGACCCAGTCCCAGTAGACACGCATCTGCCTGTTCTGTCCAAGGATAACTTCTGGGACCAGCTGGTTGCCCTTTATGTAGAGTGCCTTAAAGAGTTCCGTTCTTACCTCCGGGGCTGTCTCCCTTCTTGCAGCGATAACGAGGGCATCAACATCAGTATCCCTGAAGAATGCTGGGTTGATTGCACCGAATCCTTGTCCCTGCTCCATTAACTCCTTCACAGATGGCGTGTTCTCCTCGTCAACAACGTAGCTAACAGCTATAACCTTCTTCCCACTTGGGAGGCTAACGCTCGCACCGCTTCCCTTTGGACCAACAACCACGACGCCATCATCGGTTTCAATAACTTCGGCCTTGCTCATCATTGAGCTTATGTCGTCTGCGGTGGCGTCAACTTTGACGTTAAGCTCTTTGAAGTTGGTGGCGCCGTATAGGAATGGACCCACCCAGTTATCTGAGTCTAGGTAGTCGGGCACCCAACCAACGACATATACGTCATAGTCACCTTTCTCTGTCTTGCCCAAATAGACTGGCCACTCATAGCTTGAAACCGTTATCTGGAATCCAAGCTGGCTCCAGACGTTTTGTAATATCGTCATTATCTTCTCACGAGCGGAGTTTCCGGCGTTGTATATGAGCTCGATCTTGTATTTGCTTGGGTCAACTCCAGCTTCTTGGAGCATTTGCTTGGCTTTCGCAATGTTGTAGTCATACTTCGTTATTCCATACTCGGTGTATCCTGGCCATGGCTTTGGAATTGGTCCCCAGTTCCTCTCTAAGTTTCCGGAATAGACGTTCTGGCTTATTTGATCATATGGAATCGCATATGCCAGTGCCTCTCTAACCTTTGGATTGTTAAAAGGCTCGCGCTGCGTATTGAAGACTATAAATGTCAAAATTGGCTGCAGTATGTCCGTCTTAACAACGGAATTGTAACCTTGGAATGTTAATCCCTTAACATCATTAATCCTCTCCGGTGGAATTGCAACGTTATCAACGGTTCCCGTCTGGAACAGGTTAATTCTTGCAATGGCATCGTCATTAATTACGTAAAGGACGGTTTTGTGTATTGCTTTTGTTGGTTGGGTTTGTGTCGGGCTTGCACTGGAAGTTGGAGATGCTGTGGATGTTGGAGATGCTGTGGACGTCGGGGTGGTCTGACCCCCGCCTCCTATACAACCACTTGCCACGACGGCAAATGCCATAACTCCTATTAACAACAGGGCTAGTACAGACTTCTTCATCGATACCCCTCCCAATACATTGGGCACCTATTTCTATATAGCAATGGGGTAATAAAACTTTCGATTCTCGAATAGGCATATCACAAAATAAAGCTTATTACCTGCAATTTTGGATAAATTGTGATATATACTATAAAAACTGTTCCATCACTCAAACTCATCAAAAATGGTTAATATACATAGGACTACTTTAACATACCACAATGAACACATTGTAATATCAATTCCATATATCACCGAATATGACAATTTACTCCCTCAAAAAAGCATATCAAGAATTACGAAAACCTTAAATTCTAAAAAGAGAAAAAGATATTTGACAACCAAATTTGGTGGTGTAGATGGTAAGAGCATATGTTTTGTTGACGGTAGAAATTGGAAAAGTTGAAAAGGTATTGGAGGATGTTAAAGCGATATCCGGTGTCATAAGAGCGGATGCAGTAACGGGACCGTATGATGCAATAGTCCACATAGAAGCCGCAGATCTGGGAGAGTTAACCAGAAAAATACTCCACGATATACACAACATCGATGGTGTTATAGACACCACAACGGCAATAGTGGTAGAAGTGGAAGAGGAGTGACTACCTTCTCTTCTTGGGTTTTCTAAGTTCCCTAATCTTTTGTGCTATTAGTTTTAATGTCTCTGATTTTCCATAATCACTTTCAACTTTTAGCATTCCTCTGCTTCTAAGATTTTCAACGAGTCCTGAAAGCCTTGGATTAAGCTTTTCTTCATCCACATCAATTATTTTAACATTCAGGTATCTAATAGCTTCAACAATCTCCTTAACGGAGGGAGCATCAACCGCAAGTGTTTTTGAGACCTCTCTCCCATACTTTTTTGAGAGCCTTGAATCAAGCTCGTTTGTCCATATCACAAATCTCTTCATGTTCCCACCAAATAAAAATTGGAGATAAGAATAAAAAGGTTTAGCATCGAACTTATACCTGGAGATGAGAGATATGGTTTCCATCAAAAATGTGATTCAAAAGGAGATTCAAACCGGTGATGTCGTTATTATCGAGTATCCCAGCGGCTATCCAATGGAAGAAATAGTGTGGGGGGAGGTCATCCCTGAAATATCAAGAGAAAATACAGTGCTCATAGACGATTTCTTTGGAATAGGTGACTTAATGTTCAGAAACTATATGAGAAGATTAGAACCGCCAGAATACAGGAAAATCTTCAAGATAGTAAAAAACATCAAAGTTGTTAAGATAGGGCCCGGAAGGGCGAGCTATGGAAAAATTGTCAATGAGATCCCTATAACCTACGAAACCCAGATTTTTCTGGATAACTATTATCTCTCCATAAACAAAATCATGAAAGAAAGCACAAAACCACTTTATTTTGTGAGCATAGGTGTCTCTGAGTACATCTATTTTGGAAAGGAGAAAGCCCTTCAAACCCTGCTGACTACGAGGAGCTTCCTTCCCGTCGAGGACTGGTCTTCGATATACTTCCTGAACAGAGACATGCTCCCAAAAGAAGCTCTCGCAATCATGGAAGACATAGCTTCTCACATCATAGAGATAAAGAGAGAAGGGGAGCCCGTTCTCAAGAAAAAGATACGCAGGTGATTCTAATGATAAAGGAAGGGGACAAAGTTCTGCTCGTAGATTCCAGAGGAAAGAAATACCTCTTAACAGTAAGGGAAGATGAATTCCACACGGACCTGGGCATAATAAAGCTCGGAGAGCTTATTGGAATGAATTTTGGTGAAAGCATAAAAAGCCATAAGGATAAGGAGTTCAAGATTCTGAAGCCAAGGATAGTGGATTTCCTCGCAAAAATGAAGAGAGGACCTCAAACCGTGCATCCAAAAGATGCAGCCCAGATAGTAGCATATGCGGGTATTTCTCCCGGCGATTTTATAATAGAAGCGGGAGTTGGAAGCGGCGCGCTTACAATGTTCCTGGCAAATATCGTGGGCAAGGAGGGAAGGATTGTCAGTTATGAAATAAGGGAAGATTTTGCGAACCTGGCGCGGAAAAACCTGGAATGGGGTGGTTTTGGAGATAGAGTTGAAATAAAGCTTAAAGACATATATGAGGGCATAGATGAGGAGGATGTTGACCATATAATATTGGATCTGCCCCAACCCGAAAACGTGCTGGAGCACGCCCTAAACTCTCTCAAGCCCGGCGGCTTTTTCGTTGCCTACACTCCATGTGCAAACCAGGTGAGCAGGTTCTACGAGCGTTTAAAGGAATATAAAGAGCATTTTTCAAGACCAAAGACTATAGAGTGCCTCGTTCGAGAACAGGAAGTCAAAAAGAATTGTTTTAGACCGAGC
>QMUB01000007.1 GCA_003663695.1 Thermococci archaeon
AGAACACCCTGTTCTCTAATGGTATCCCTCATCTTCGATAACGGATATGCTGGAACGTCTGCAACGTTTATTAGGGCAATTACTGGGTATTCTTTGATGAGTGTTGCAAGCTCTTCAACTTCTTTCTTTTTCCATTCGGCTACGTGGGCCATCTACATCACCTCTCCACCTTTACAGCGGGGCCCATGGTTGTTTTGACGTACACTGATCTAACCTGGTGCTCTCCTCTCTCGAGCTTGTTGATCACTGCATTCAGCAGTGCCTCGGCATTTTCCGCTATTTTCTCGTCTTCCATGTTCTCAATACCTATTGGAGCATGCAGAACCGGGTTGTTCTTCAGCTGAAGCCTGACAGTCTTTTTGAGTCTGTTAACTATGGGTTCCAAGTTTGTCATTGTTGGTGGAACAACTTGGGGCATCTTGTTTCTGGGACCCAAGAACCTACCGAGATATCTACCAATCTTTGGCATCAATGGCGCTGCTGCTATGAAGAAGTCGTACTTCCTAGCTACCTTTCTGGCTTCCCTTGGGCTTTCCTTAAGCTTCTCCAATTCCTCACCACTAATCACGTCTAGCCCGAGCTTCTTAGCCGCCTCGGCAACGGCTCCATCAGCTATGACCGCGATATTAACTTCTTTACCTCTCCCGTGAGGCAGCAAAACCTCAAGCTTAAACCTGTTCTCAGGTTTTTTTAAATCAATATCCTTGAGGTTCACTGCCATTTCGACGGTCTGTGTGAAGTTACGCGGCTTGGCCCGGGCTTTAGCCTCCTTCACCGCTTCCACGAATTTTTGCCTATCGTAGGCCATTTCTTAGACCTCCCAAATTTTTTGTGATTTAAGCCATTAAAAATCAAAGTTTCGTAAAAAGAGGAGATTTTTAAACTTTTCTATTGCTCCTCCTTTGCAAATACCTCATCGTAGAGGCCTTCATCAATCTCTCTTTGAACCTGTTTCGCAGGCTTGCCGTCTATTGTAACACCCATGCTTAAAGCTGTTCCAATGACCTCTTTGGTAGCCGCTTTCAGATCAGCAGCAAGCATCTGATCCATTTTTGTTTTTGCGATGGCTATTGCCTGTTCAATGCTCAAATCACCAACTATGTTCGTCCTTGAAGCATCTGAACCTTTTGAAATCCCCAGCTCCTTCTTTATGAGCTGACTGACTGGTGGTTTACCCACCTCAATCTCAAACGTCTTTTTCTTTGGATCTGTGACTATGACTTTCACCGGCACCTGCATTCCTGCAAAGTCCTTTGTAGCTTCGTTGATTTTTTGGACTACCTGCATGACGTTTAATCCTAATGGACCGATTGCAGGTCCAAGTGGTGGACCAGGAGTAGCTTTACCTCCCTCAACTAACACTTCAACTATTTGTGCCATCTACCTCACCTCTGGCTATTGGTTTGAACGTTTGCTTATAAGTCTAACGTATTCACCTTTTACGGTGACGGGTATTGGGACTATTGCACCCACGAGCTCGACAACAATCTCATCCTTGGCCTCATCAACCCTAACAACTTTAGCTTTTTCGCCCTTAAACGGGCCCGCAATGAGCTCAACAATATCTCCCGGCTCGAAGCCGCTGACACTCGGCCTCTCCTCTAAGAAGTGCTCAATTTCACTAAAAGCAACTTCTCCGGGAAGAGTCCCTTTAGCATGCCTGATGCCCCTAATCGCCTCATCAACGGCACTCTTATTCTCAGCCTCAACAAATATATACCCTTTAACCTTGCTTGGAGCCAGTATTGCAAATATGGGAATGTTGTATGTCTTGGCCTTGCTATAAATCAAGCTGGCCGTATTCTCCTCTTGACCTACCGTGACCCTTACTGCAAATATCTTGCCCATTTCAACCACCCAAATGTGTTTAACTGCCGCCTGATACCAGAGTTCCAATAATTCTGATTATCATCCCAATGGCACCAATTAGGATCATTCCAAGGCCTGTAATCTTTGCGGCCATACTAAACTCCTTGGTGCTCGGTTTTTTTGTAACCAGCAAAACCCTCTTGGACTCCGTTATGAAGTTTTTAAGTTTTTCCATGAAGCTCTTCTCTGCCATCACTCAACCCTCCAAAAATTGTGAAAGAAGATCAAAGCTCTTCTATGTCGAGCCTGACTATTTTCCTTTCTCCTTCCTCTTCGAATGTCAGGGGTCTTTCTTCCGTAACGGCATAGGGTGAGTTCACACCACTCACCACAATCATAACCCTAATCGTTTTGCTAAGCTCGGGATCAAGCTGGATTCCCCAGATCATCTGCGCCTCCGGGTCAAGTTTACTCGTGACCTGCTCTATTATCTGCTGGGCTTCCTCAAGCTTAACATCGCTACCGCTTATGCTTATTAACGCGCCCTTTGCACCGCTTATATCCACATCCAGCAGCGGGCTGTTGAGGGCTTGTATCGCTGCTTCCTGAGCTCTCTTCTCACTATCACTTTCACCAATGCCTATCATGGCAATTCCGCCGTCTTTCATCACCGCTCTGACGTCCGCAAAGTCGAGGTTAACCAGCCCTGGCTTTGTTATGAGCTCTGTAATTCCCTTAACGGAGTGCACGAGTATCTCATCCGCAACTTTGAATGCCATGTGTATTGGCAGGTTAGGAGCAACTTCCATCAGCTTATCATTTGGAATTACAATTACGGTGTCGCTGTTCTTCCTCAATCTCTCAAGGCCATATTCAGCGTTTTTAATTCTTCTAATGCCCTCTACGGTAAAGGGGAGTGTTACGACAGAAACCGTTAATGCACCCATCTTTTTGGCGAGCTCAGCCACTACGGGAGCAGCACCGGTTCCCGTTCCTCCCCCCAATCCACAGGTTATGAAGACCATGTCGGCTCCTTCTAATGCATCTCTAATATCTCTCTCGCTTTCCTTTGCAGCTTCTTCACCGATTTTTGGATTGTTTCCAGCTCCCAACCCTTTGGTGATTTCCTTGCCTATTAAGATCTTCCTATGAGCTCTAATTTTAAGCAGATCCTGAGCATCGGTGTTAACACCAATAATCTTGGCACCCTCAACTCCCACTTCCATCATCCTATTTATAGTATTACAACCAGCACCACCAACGCCGACAACGTATATTTTTGCCTGTGTTTGTTCCAAAATTTTTCTAAGCTCCTCATCAATATCGGAACCGGGAATTTGTGTGCTAACTGTAGCTTCGACTTTGTTAACCTCTTCCGAGGTTCTTTCGATTACGCCTTCAACCAACTTCAACATCTTTTTCACCCTCCACGGGAAATCATAATTTAAAATCTGGTAAATTTTGTTGCAAAGCAATATATAAACTTAGCTAATCCTTAATAAATTCTATGCCCCTCTCTTCAGCAAGTGCCCTTGCCATCTGACGAGTTTCTCCCCTGCTTCCCTTCCAATCCACATGAATCGCCTCGACTCTTCCGTTTGTTCTCTCTAATGCCTTTAAAAGCATTTCCTTGGGTAATGGGTGAACATATTTCGGTGCTATGTGTGCAAATGCAAGCTCGCCTTCAAGTGCTCTTCTCGTCTGTTTCGGTGCATAGTGTCCACCGCCAATGCCAAGAGCAATTTTGTTTTTAGTCTTTTTATAGTTATCTAACACATAAATTATCGTTTCCGCCACAATCTCACCTGCTCTATCATTTATCCACTCCTCTTTGCTCGAACCTATCTCGATGAAGAGAGATGGTACATCGAGCTCGCTCGGACCATGATGGGTAGCCTCATAACAAACCAACCACTCCATATCATTCAGTTCATTTAACTTAAGGAGCGCAAGCTTCATGGCATTTGGTTCCGCAATTGCCAGACTCCCATCTCTTCCTCCATACATTGCCTCTCTCCAGTTTCCGGTTATATGGGTTGTTAACGCAGGAAGTTTCTGTTTGCTGGAATGCCTTGAGGCAAAGATTATTATCTCTGGCTTAAATCCGAGCTGCTTCTCAATTTCGTGATCCAGATTATCGTAATATATCATCTCATCGTTGGTCGTCAGAATTATGGTTTTCGCGTTTTGATAGACCGGATTCCCATCAAAAAGCTCATCGCTCTCTTTAAACCCAAAATTCTCTATAAGCTTTCTCTTAATATTCATGGACGCGAGATCCACTTTGGTCGTCATTATCACGTTCATTTTCAACCCCCACATTGAAGTAGGAAGCATAATAAAAAGGTTTGCCTCATAAATTTACAGTATACTGTCAACAATCACGAATATTTTTCGAAAATTCTAAAAATTTTGCATTTTCATATCGAAATCATAACATTTATTTGCTTGTAAAACTTTACAACCGTAAAATATATAACGGAGTGGGGGATTAAAATATAACATAGATAAAATCAAGAACTATTGTGAGGGGAACGAGAAATGAAGTGGAAAATTTTGGGAATAATATTTGTTTTGGCCCTTGGTTTAGTTGTTTCGGGCTGCACACAGCAGGGAGGAACAACAACCAGCTCCGTTGAAAAGACGAAAATTACAATATACACCGGTGGTACAAGCGGTGTATATTTCCCGCTTGGTTCCAAGTATGCAGAACTTCTAACAAAGTATGGCACGGTTGTAAGTGCTGAAGCTGTCACAAGCGGTGCAAGTGTTGCAAATGCAAAGGCAATTGGCGATGGGAACGCCCAAGCCGCTATTCTCCAGAACGACGTTGCATACTATGCCTATAATGGGCTATACATGTTCCAAGGCACAGCCATAAAGAAATTAAAGGGTGTTGCTGCTTTATACCCCGAAACAGTGCAATTTGTAGTTAGAGCGGACAGTGATATTAAGAGTTTAGAAGACTTGAAAGGTAAGAAAGTTGCTATCGGTGCTCCGGGAAGCGGTACAGCCGTTGCAGCCGAGCAGGTTCTTAGAGCGGCTGGCGTCTGGGACAGCATCGAGAAGGTTAACCAGAAGTTTAGTGAAGCAGCCCAAAGCTTAAAGCTTGGCCAAGTTGATGCAGCTGTTCTAGTTGCAGGAATTCCCACTCCTGCCGTTAATCAAATAGCAGTTCAAACACCCGTTAGAGTCTTGCCAATCCCGGATGAGACCCTAAACAAACTCAAAGACGAAGGATACATATTCTACGTTAGACAGATTGTTCCAAAGGGAACATACAATGGTGTTGAGGAAGATACACCAACAGTCGCGGTTAAAGCCATGCTTGCCGTGAGTGCTGATTTACCGGATGATGTCGTCTATGAAATGACTAAAATACTTTACGAGCATGTGGAAGATCTGAGAGCTGTCCATCAGAAAGCCAAATTGATAAGCCTTGACACAGCGCTGGATGGTATGAGCATACCACTCCACCCGGGAGCCATCAAGTATTACGAGGAGAAAGGATTGAGCATACCAAGTGAAATTAAAGGGTGAATTTCTTGAACAAACTTTTTTATTTTTTTATTCTAGCAGTTCTTCTCGTGGTATTTTTTCCGGTTAATGTCCTCATTGTTAGTGATGGGAATTCATCTCATGATTACATTTTGGGGGAAAAGAACGTCACGATTTTCTATATACACAGTGTTGAAAGGAGCGAGATATATGAAGGCTTAAAAATCAACAGAACAGGAATTTATGCCACTGAAATGAGATGGAAGGACTTTGGTGCAGGATTGCCCGAAGATATCCAATACATGGAAAACGGCTACTACGTGAAGGAAATCAACATATACCTGGGAAAAAGCCTGGAACTCTGGTTTATCCCCCTAAACAAGGCCCAAATAAGTGTTGATGGTTCTCTTATCTTTGCTCCAAAAACGGAAACGCTTATGAAATTCGAGGTGAAGAGATGTTTATTAGTACAAGCTATGGTAGGGAGGTGCTGAGATGGAAGAGATAAAAGAACTGGAAAAAGAAAAAGTAGAGGTTGTTTTGGAAAGAACCAGAACACTATCACCCAAACTGGAGATTCTAATAAGAATCGCAGCAGTTTTGATCGGTATCTATGAAATACTCTTCATATTCAACTTCAACTACACTCTCTACGATCTGTTCTCAAGATTGGGGATAAACATTGGAATACTAAAGATCACATTTCAGAGCAAGCAGGGAGAAGCATTTGTACTGGCAATGATTCTCCTAATCACATACATTCTCTACCCATTCAGGAAAAGGGAGAAGGAGCTCAAAAAAGTGCCGATTTACGATTATCTGCTTGTAGCTCTAAGTCTGATCTCAATGTTTTACCTCTTCGCAGTCTACAACAGATATGCAGAGTTTGCCGAGGTTTACATGCAGGACGTGATATTTGGAATCCTCGCAATAATTCTCGTGCTTGAAGCTACAAGGAGGGTTTTGGGATGGGTTCTGCCATCCGTAGTGATGGTATTCCTAATTTACGGAATCTATAAGGTCGGCTTTAACTGGATACGCTTTACCCAGCAGCTCTACTTTGATGAAGGAATATTTGGTATTCCTCTCTTCGTCATGACAATATACGTTTTTGCCTTCGTGTTCTTTGGAGCGTTCCTCCTCAAAATAGGCGTGAGCGATTATATCACGGAGTTTATGATATCCCTATTTGGCGCCCGTCCGGGCGGACCTGCAAAGGCAGCAGTCGTTTCAAGCGGACTCATGGGTACGGTGAGCGGCTCAAGTGTCGCTAACGTTCTAACGACAGGAACATTTACCATACCTCTTATGAAAAAAGCCGGTTATCCCAAAGAAATAGCCGGGGCTGTTGAGCCTGTGGCATCGACGGGAGGCCAGCTGATGCCCCCAATCATGGGTGCGGCGGCATTCATCATGGCAGAGTTTTTGGGAGTCCCATATAACAAACTCATCATCGCCGCGGTTCTCCCAGCGTTGGTTTACTACTCCGGTGTTTACCTATTCATAGACCTTGAAACAAAGCGCCTTGGATTGAAAGGCATGCCCAAGGAGAGCTTTCCCCCCCTTAGATACTTCGTGAGAAAGCTCTACATACTCTCTCCAATACTCGTAATCACCGTGGCATTGGTTTGGGGCATAGCCCCTCACATATCGGCAATATCGTCCCTTGGAATAGCCATCTGGGTTTCATGGATTTCAAAGGACAAAATAGAAGGACATGAGATGTTCTATGTCGGTGTGGCGTTCTTAACGACGGTGTTGATGTTCACCGGGAGAGAGATAGGGAAGCCCGTGGCACTGATCCTGCTGCTGCTAGCCCTCACCCTTGTAGCTCTCTCCTTCGTATCAAATCTGACAAAAAGGAACGAGAAGCTCTACATAAGTCTGCTCTTTATACTCTTTATTGCAATGACAAAATACCTGGGCATGAGAAAGGAGCAGATACTCCTAATGACAGGAGTTCTGGGAATAGTTTTCTCACTTATAGTGGGCTACTTTTCAAAGACAGAGGAAGGGAGGAAGATGTACTCGGCGACCTATGAATCGATGATAGATGCAGGAAAGACAAGTACGAGCGTTATGCTAGCCGCAGCAAGTGCTGGATTGATACAGGGAGTTCTTACAATGACCGGGCTCGTGACGAGCTTGGGGTACCGCTTGGTCAGCCTCACTGCCGGGAACCTATGGTTATTACTCCTATTGACCATGATATTTAGCCTGATACTCGGTATGGGCGTCCCAACAACGGCAAACTATATTATAACATCCCTTGTAGCAGCTCCAGCAATATACAATGCCGTTTTGGGATTACAGCCATACAGCTCTCCGGTTCCGGGCTTTGGAACGCCTATAGCTCTCCTGGCGGCACACTTTTTCGTGTTCTATTTTGGGATCTTAGCAGATGTAACTCCACCTGTAGCTCTGGCATCCTATGCGGGCTCTGCTCTAGCGGGAGGAGACTTCTGGAAAACTGCGATGAATGCAGTGAAATACGCCCTCGCAGGATACATTGGGCCATACATATACTTCACACACCCGGAGATGTTCATAATAACCGTGCATCCATGGACTGCTGGAACCGCAATAAAAGTAGCATACGACCTCGGAGCAACACTACTGGTAATGTATCTACTTGCTATAGCTCTAACAGGATGGTTCAGGAGGTCCCTAAAGAAAGAGATTAGAGCTTTGCTGGTTATAGTGGGAGTTGCTGGAGCCACACTTAACTATTTGGTTATTGGCATAGGACTTCTCGCAGTGCTCGGCATATGGTTCTTTGGGGACAAACTCCCGATAGTGGAGCGTTAAATCCTCCTTTCTAAATTTTATTAATGCTCTACTGAGAAAAAGGCTTTCAGTAGAGCATAACCTCAAAGCCGAGCTCGCTTAAAAGGTCTGCCAGCTCCTCACTGTCCGCGTATATGAGAAGGTGATGATTCCCAAGGGTTCCATCTATGAAATCCCCTGCTTCCTCCACTTTAAGCCTGAGCTGTGTTCTACAGCGATACTCGCTCTTTTCCTGCTCAATGACCTCTACTCCTGCAACAACGGCTTTCCTCCCCCTAATTTTCAGCAGGGATGCTTTTCCTTTTGGAAGCTTGACGGCAACCCCCACGCCCATTCCGCTCTCAAAGTGGGATCTTATAACATAGCTCGATATTAGTGGAGCCGTGCAGTGAGCGAGGATTATATGGTTTTCACTATAATCTGCTATGTTTCCCATAAAAGCAGGCTTGTTAAAGAATCTACGGGCTATCACCATGCCCAAGAGGGAATTGAGCTCTCCCTCACACGCCGCAGGGATTCCCTGAGCATTGAACATTGCCAGTGCTAAACAGGGGGTTCCCTTAATCTTGCCTATGAGATCAAAGCATCCTATAGTGAAGCCATCCAACCTGTAATCCTCTACTATTCTCTTCAGTGCCACATAAATCCTTCCAGCCTTTATCAAATCTTCCCTGTGAGGTTCTTCAATTTTCTTTGCCTTTGCAACTATCTCCTCCACTGCCCTCCATCCCTCAGCTTCCGTTGTTGCATCATAGTATTCGTAGAACTTTTTGAGGCTTATATGAACATACGGACGTTCGAAACGCTCATTTATGAGCCACGGCGAAGTTCGTCCAATGAGTCCAAGACGCATTTTGAGGAATTTTTCGAACAGCTCTTTCATATCCTCGTACCCCAACAGTGCAGCTTTGAGAGAGTCCAAATCCTTTACAAGGGTTGCCGGAATGAGATTATCCCTGAAGTACTCCCTAAGCTCAACTGCCGCTGCTATTGAATTGTTAAAGGAATCACCAAAAAGAACTATCGGCTTCCTGTAAATTGTGAATTCTTTAAGTGCGTTTTCCGTTCCGCCAGTCAGAGGATAGAGAACGAGCACATCAGCTTCATTAAAATCAATCTCCTCCTTCATGCTTTTGAATTCGGATTTTTCAGATAGAAAAACCCCTCCCATAACTTCAAAATCCTTTGCAATGGCCATTAAAAATTTGGATGATTTATTCTCAAACATCTTGGGGTCTGCCAGTTCGCTTATACCAAAAACGACACCAACTTTCATGCTATCACCAAGTATTTTAAACCTCAAAGTCTTAAATAAACTTGTGGTTGGAATGATCCGCTTTGTCCTCGACACGAGCATTTTTGTAAATCCCGACGTCAGAGGAAAACTGGGAGATAATCCCACAGAAGCCATGAAAAGCTTTCTAAGCTATGCAGAGAAGCTCTTTGGAAGGGTAGAGTTCTATGTATCTCCTGGGATATACAGAGAACTCACGAACTTCGTCGAGGAAGAGGAGGTTTCTCCGGATATCGAGCTTTATATTATTCGGAAGCCGCCCAATGTGCACGACATTAGAATCCCGGCTTTTGTTGTTTATGAGCTCATCGAAGACATAAGGCGGAGAATTGATAAAGGTTTAAGGGTTGCCGAAACTGCAGTGAGGGAGAGTGTTATAGACATAAACAATGTGGATAAAATAATCCGGAAACTCAGGAGAAATTATAGGAGAGCACTTAGGGAGGGAATCCTGGATAGCAAAGAAGATTTTGAGCTGATTCTTTTAGCCAAAGAGCTCGACGCCACAATAGTTTCGGCGGACATCGGGATTTTGACATGGGCACAAAAGATGGGAATTAAATGGGTGGATGCGGTGAAATTTAAAGAAGTCCTTGAGGAGCTTGTTGAGAAGGTTGGAAAGGGTTAATGCTAATCCACAAAAGCTCTGCCGTTCCACAGCTCCCTCATCTCCCTCGTGGCATCCGGATAAACGCGTTTGAATGTTATCCTCCAGTAGTCGCCAAGCTTTTCTATCTCTTCGATGTGTATCTTCAGGCCGAGCCTCTCAAAATGGGAGACCATTCTGTGGGCGGTTTCAATTCTCTTAACTCGAACCGTGAAGATTTCTTCAATCTCCTCCCCTGCTGAAACATCCCATATGCTTTCCACAAAGGGTTCAAGAAGAGCTCTCCCAAGGGCTTTTGCATATTCATCAAAATCCTCCTTCACCCTTCGCTCTGCCATGTGAAATGCAAGGCGCTTTATGCGCTGCATAAAATAACCATGCGGCAGATCAAAGAATATCCTTGAGCCAATCTTTATATCATTGAGGTTGGCATAAGGGGTCACATATTTGACGATGCGCTTCATATCCGGACTCTTCATGACTATACCTTCTCTCCTAACCTCGCTCAACCAATCTATTAGATCCCTTAACTCTTTTATTTTGCTGAGGTCGTACATCCCAAAGGTTTCAACGCTTGGAAGGGAGTACTCCTCCACGAGCCTCAACCTCTTCTCCACGGGAACTGATTTTCCGCTCCTCTTCTCCTGAATATCAAAGACGAAGAGCTTTATGTCCTCATCAACGTAAGGTGGACCCTCCACAAGGTAGGGACTTTCGGGTCCCGCCATCTCCGCACATATAACCATGTTGGGATAATCCCTGAAGAAGTCAAAGTTCACAAAATCCTCAATCCGCTCGGTGGAGAAAGGGCAGATAAACCCGCCCCTCGTAAAAGCAAGAATTCTATCTCCAATTCTGGCAACCCTCACATTGTAGCCATCAACTTTCTCCTCAACGTAGAAGGGCTTTCTCTTGAAGACCCGCCTTATCCCGTTTTCCAGATGAACAATTCGCCTTATATGGGGAAACCCGAGTATGATCTCATGCTCGTTAAATATTATCGTGCCCCTTCTGAGCTGTCCCGCAGAGTCCTTAAAGCGGAGATATCGGAGACCTTCAAATTCATCCTCCATTATACCCCCTTTGTTCTCCAGTATGGTTATTCTCTCCTCGCTTACACCCAGATTCAGTAGAATGTGCTTGAAGTGAGAGCTCACCATGGGAGGCACCTGTAATAAATTGGACTTTGAAGTTTATAACAATTAGTAAAGAGAGAGAAAGCTCAACCCTTCAAAAATGCCTCCACGAAGTTCCTGGTCTCATTGAATGCCTCTAATGGAACGCCCTTGGGCAGTCCGCCAACCTCTCCCTTAACTTCCTTTAAGATTCCCTCTCCAGCACCCAAGAACATTCCCTCACTCGTAACACCGCGGAAGTTTGCGGGCGGGAGCAAAGCCACTGCCACCCTGTCCTCGTCCTTAACGCTCAAATCATTCGTCACAACCGTTATGGCTCTATCCCCTATGTTCACATTGCACACGAGGAGTTTATCCGCATTCGGGTGCTTTCCGACGCTCATGATCTCCCCAACTTTTATATCCACCGCTATAACAGGATCATTTATCTTTCCAAGGGCGAGGCGTTTGTCAAGGTTCATGATGGTGTTCAAGAAAAACCTCACCTTTGCGACCGCCTCCTCCACTTTGCCCCGCTCTTCCCTGCTTGCAAGCTCCAGAAAACGGTGGTGCCACTCATCCCCTCCAAGCGCTTCTATTATGCCCTCTGCTTTTTCCTTAAGTGCCTTCATCTGAGGTGACTCTACAAGAAGACCGGGTTCCACATAGGAGTATCTCATAGCCTGAAGCTCCGGGATCATCTCCTTAGCG
>QMUB01000008.1 GCA_003663695.1 Thermococci archaeon
AGCGTTTAACATTTTGAAGAGGGTTGTGAAAACCATAACCCCGAGCCTTCCCGCTTTAGCGGGAGGTAGGGATAATTGGCCGAAGACCCGGCCAGAGGGGTTCGAGGAACCCTTTTCAAGGGTTGCCTTGATGAGAACCCCTCAAACCTTCCCGTCCGTAGCGAGGGGTTAACTCGTTGGAACCCTCGCAAAGGGGAGGAGGTCAGTCTATCTCCAATAATGTTGGGATAATTATGCTATGCTTGGCAATGGTGTAATTTTAGTTTCTTTAGGTATTATCATAACCACTCCCCTTATCCTACAGCATCTATAAATCCCTCAGCAAGGTTTAAATGCCATGAAGAATATAGAATATATTGAACGGAGGTGACAGAAATGGTCGGTATTCTTGTGGAAGAAGTAATGACCGACAAGTATGCAAAAATTGACATCGATGCGCCGCTTTCTGAAGCCCTTGGAATTTTTGACAAGGAAAACCCGGAGTTGGTTCTGGTTTTTGACAAGAAAAAATACAAGGGTATCCTTACCCAAGATTTAATTATAAGGTCCCACCTAAAATGGGATCCAACGAAGGCTAAGGTTAGGGATGTATACAAACCGGCTGGAATTTTGAAACCAAAGGACGATTTGAGCTTGGCAGCAAAGCTCATGCTGGAGGTGGATACCAAATCCCTGCCCGTAGGAGAAGATAAGCTGAATGTGTTTGGTGTAATAAGCGATATGGCAATTCTGGATAGGATTTCTAAGGAGGATTTTGGTAAAAAAGCCATTAAGGAGTTTATGGTGTCGGATGTTATTGCACTGAGGCCGGATGATACCGTGGCAAAAGCCCTTGCAACAATGAGGGATAACGCAATTTCTAGAATCCCCATTGTAAATGAGGAAGGTAAGGTTGAGGGGCTTGTAACTCTTCACGACCTCATTATACGGTTTATAAAACCCAGATTTAAAGCCCAGTTTGGAGAGGTCGCGGGTGAAAAGATTCCTCCCTTCTCAATACAGCTTAGGGAAATCATGGTTAGAAACGTGCTAACTGCAATGCCGGAAGACAGCATTAGAACGGCAGTTGAGATAATGAAAGAGGGCGATGTAGACGGGCTGATAGTCTTGGACGAGGGAAAACGGGTCATAGGAATTTTGACGGTTAAAGACCTGTTGCTCCCAATATCAAAGATGACGGAAAAGGAGGCTAGGTTCTACCTTCAGTTCGGTGGGGATGCACATGCGCTGAGTGATTTCACGAGGGAGAAGATAATAAGCGATGTAAGGAACTTTATCGAAGGATATGACGTTATTGGAAACGAGGGCATAATATATCTGACCATAAGAAGGTTTAACGAGAAGTTCCGGGGCGTGCATCTATACCAAGCTAGGATGCGGATAGTGACGGATAAAGGCTCTTATGTGGCAACAGGGGAAACATGGGGTGCGATACAGGCTGTCCATGATGCCCTTAGAGCTATTGAGAGGCAGCTCCTTCAGAAAGTGGAACTCCACAGAGACATTAAGTACACAAAGAAATTTATAGAGAGGCTCGGCTTCTGAATTTCTTCTCCTTTTTGGTTCTTAACTTTTGGTTTTGAAAACATCTAAAAACCCCTTTTATAAACTCTCTACTGGTGAGAGAAATGTGCCTAGCGGTTCCAGCTAAAGTTGTGGAAATCAAAGGAAACATCGCGATAGTCGATTTTGGAGGAGTTAGGAGAGAAGCAAGGATAGATTTTTTGAGAGATGTTAAAATAGGCGATTACGTAATCGTTCACACAGGATTTGCCATAGAGAAGATGGATGAAAAAGCCGCCCTTGAGAGTCTGAAAGCATGGGAAGAAATCATGAGCGTTCTGGAGGAATGAAGATGCTGGATCTCTCAATTTTTGAGGATAAAGAATTTGCACAAAGGATTCTGATTTCTATAAAGCGAGAGTCAGATAAGATAGGACGAGAGGTAAAGCTCATGCATGTATGTGGAACCCATGAGGATACCGTCACGAGGAGCGGGATAAGATCCCTTCTCCCTGAGAATGTTAAAATAATGAGTGGCCCTGGATGTCCTGTTTGCATAACCCCTGCCGAAGATGTTGCAAGAATGATTGCCATAATGCGGAAAGCTCGGGAAGAGGGGGAAGATATAATTTTAACGACTTTTGGGGATATGTATAAAATCCCTACCGCCGTTGGAAGTTTTGCCGATTTGAGAAGTCAAGGTTTTGATGTGAGAATCGTCTATTCAATTTATGATTCGTACAAGATAGCACTTGAAAACGATAAACTTGTCGTCCACTTTTCCCCCGGTTTTGAGACAACCACCGCTCCTGCAGCGGGTATTTTGGAGGAAGCAATAGATGAGGAGAGAGATAACTTCAAAATATATTCGGTCCACCGTTTAACGCCTCCGGCTGTGGAGGTTCTCGTGAAGCAGGGCACGGTTTTTGATGGTCTAATAGCACCGGGTCATGTCTCCGTGATAATAGGGGTAAAGGGATGGGAGCACATAAGCAAGGAGTATGGGGTTCCTCAAGTAGTTGCAGGTTTTGAGCCCATAGACTTTCTCATGGGCATCCTGATGCTCCTGAGGCAGATAAGGAAAGGTGAAGCGAAGGTGGAAAACGAGTATACGAGAGTGGTAAGGTATGAGGGCAACGTTGAAGCGCAGAGGAGCATAGAGAGAATTTTCAATGTTGTTGATGCAAAATGGAGGGCTCTCGGGGTTTTCCCGAAGAGCGGACTCGAGCTTAAAAAAGAATTCAGCGATTACGAGATAAGAAGTTTCTACGATGTTGAGGTTCCAAAGATGCCAGAGGTGGAAAAAGGATGCATATGCGGTGCCGTGCTCAGGGGTCTGGCTCTCCCAACACAGTGCCCCCTCTTTGGAAAGGTCTGCACACCCAGAAACCCCGTGGGACCATGTATGGTTTCCTATGAGGGAACATGCCAGATATTCTACAAATATGGTTCTCTTCTATGATTCCTTTTAAATACTTCAAACTCATTCTCAAGCAGTTTCCTTTGCTTTAAATCCAGGGCATTCATTGAAATAACCGCTATCAATGAGGCATTGTTGTGAATCACCCTATCCTTCAGAGATATGAGGAATTTTGCAGCCGCTTCAAACCCATTCTCCACAACCAGATACTCAAAAGCATCTATATAAACAACGTTGTAGCCCTTCTCAAGCTCCCTGTTGATGAGATCTATGAGTATGTCAATTTTTGTGGGACTTATTGCGTAGATCCTGTATTCACCATTCATTGTGCCCTCGTAGGCTTTGGTAACCCAGAACACCACATCGTCTCTGTCGATCTCCTTTTTCAATGCGTTAATATCCCTGCGGGTTATGATAACAGCGTTGTTGCTTCTAAAGAGGTCGGGGAAGCTTCTTGTGAAATCTTCAAAATTCTCGAAGATTATTGTTCTTTTTTCACTTACCGTGCCTTTAACTTCCTCTTCCGGTGGAAGAATAGGGAAAAGTACAAATTTAATGACACCTATTGTCATGAGTGCTCTAAGGAAGGTTCCAAGGGCAAGTCCATGGGGTACAAACCACTCGAGTGTTGCGGTGTAGGGATATGATAGGTTGAGCACGCCCAGTCCAACCATCCCGATGGGTAGCAAAAGCTGGACCATATCCCTGCGCAGCACATACCTGTATAGGACGTATCCTAGGTAGATATATCCAATTGCATAGAGTGTCATTGGAAGTGAGGTGCGGAAGGTGAAGTTGGAAGAAAATGACTGGATACTTATTAAGAAGAGCCATAAGTATGTAATGAATGCCAGGCATCCAATCTTGAGTTTGTCCCTCATACTCATCCTTGACTTTGAAAGGTAAATAGCGGCCATCAGAAGAAGAATGCCCTGAAGGGAGGATACTGTCATATCCACCACAAAAGCGGCTTCTTTTATTAATTTCACTCCTAAAGGTTCCAGTAATAGAACTTCCGGATTAAGAGCGTCCAATAAAAAGGCAAATGCCATGAATAACCATCCCTCGGTTTTTTCCCTGTAAAACTTATATGTCACCATTAAGAATAAAATCCATCGTGAGATCAAATTAAACAGGGGAATAAGCTCCATACTCACCCCCTCTTTGAGATAACTTTCTCCTGTTTGACAACTACCAATGTATTCGAAGGAACATTCCTATCAACGATAACTCCCGGGCCAACAAATGACTCGCTCCCTATCTTCCTGCCGGGATATATCGCCACATTTATGCCTATTTTAACCCCATGTCCTATTATTGCCCCGAGCTTTCTCCTTCCGCTGTCCTCAAGCTTCCCCTTGATCTCGACCCTAACATGCCCGCTGTCATGCCTCAGATTTGCGGTGATTGTGCCGGCGCCCAGATTGGAATGCTCGCCGATTATTGAATCGCCCACGTAGTTTAGGTGTGGTGCATTGGAATGATCCATTATTATGGAGTTCTTTATCTCAACGGCATTTCCAATGTGGCAGTGGTTTCCTATGCTCGTGTAGGGTCTTATGAAGCAGTTGGGCCCTATCTTGGAGTCCTCTCCTATTTTAACCGGGCCTATAATATAAGCGCCACTCCGGATTATGGTGCCTCTTCCCACTTCGACGGGGGGGATCAGGGTTGCACCTTCCTCCACTATACCTTCAATCCTGTGTTCGAGCTTTGTTTTGAGGATGTATTCATTGAGCTCCAGCAGATTCCAGGGTCGTCCTATATCGTTCCAGTACCCTTCATAAAGGGCAGCACCTATCCTCTTACCCTCCTTCAGATAGAGATTCAACGTATCCGTTATCTCGTATTCACCGCGCTCGCTTAGAGGTGTGCGCTCTATGAAAGCCATTATCTCTGGTTTAAAGATGTATATCCCGAGATTGGCATAACCCCTGACCCTGCCCGGTTTTTCCCTTACCTTCTTAACGAGCCCCCCCTCGACTTCTATCATCCCAAAATGACTTAAATCCTCAAACTCCTTAACCGCAAGAGCGGCATCTTTGTCTCTGAATGCCTGCATCAAACCTTTGAATACCTCCCTCTCAAAGTATATATCCCCGTTAACCGCTATGAATGGCTCATCTTCTATTACGTCCTTTGCCGAATAGATTGCCCTGGCGGAACCTTCTCCTTCCATCTGCTCCACATACGTCACGGGCTTTCCTTTGAATTCATCCCCGAGCATTTGGATTATTCTCTCCTTCTGATAGCGCACTATGATTATGAATTCATCGACGAAGGGATACATGTTGTCCAGAATGTACTCTATTATTGGCTTATTGGCAATCTTAAGTATGACCTTGGGTCTGTCATCAGTTAGGGGTCTAAGCCTCTCACCCTTACCCGCTGCAAGTATAACCCCCTTCAAATTAACACCCCCACCAACGCAATGCTACCAAATAATATACAGAACTTTGAGAAATTTAACTTTTTGGCAAGTCTGAGCATGACTTCGAGGGTTGCAAGGCTCACCACGAAGGAGGTTAAGACTGCAACTATGGATACATTGACGGGCATAGCAGTCCTTGGAGCTTCCAGGAACAGGTTTCCAAATATTGCGGGAAGTGCAATTAAAAAGCTCAATCTTACTGCTTTTTCCTGATTGACCCCTAAGAGGAGCAGTGCCCCGATGGTGATGCCCGAACGTGAAATTCCCGGTAAAATTGCAACGCCTTGAGCAATTCCAGCACTGACGGACTCTACAATCCCAACTTCATCTCCCTCTTTCAATCCCTTCTCCCTCTTAACTCTCCTAATTGGATTTTCATGAGCTCTGTGAAGAACGATGCCCGTTATTATCAGCAACACACCTATAACTCCATTCACAGCATCTATATTCAAAGAGGCTGCCCTTTCACCAAGGGCTTTGTATACGGGCAACCCTACTATTCCCGTAAAAAGAGTTGAATAAAAGATAAAACTCTCCTCTTCTCCCCACCTAAAAGTTATAAGCTTAAAAAATATCTTTCCCAGCTCATATCTGAATTTATAAGCCAGAGCCATCAGAGCTCCAAGATGTATCATCAGGGAATACGTGTAAACATATTCGGGTGAAACACCGAGAAGATCCATCAGAGCTAGCATGGCATGGCCCGAAGTGCCTATCGGAAGCCACTCCATGACACCCTGAAGTATTCCCATCACCACAGCCTCTTCATACACAATCTCACTCTCCTCACCTAAATTAGTGCCATCAAAAGCCTGACGGCATCCTCAAAAATCTCCCTGTCTTCCGCATCCACAACATGCTCCAGGTAGTTGAGTGCCTTTACATTGATTATTAAATATGCATCGTTCCTGTTGAGCCCCAGATCATAGGCTTCATAGAATACCAAATCCACCCCAAGTTCCTCGTTCATCATTTTCACAAAGTATGCTATCTCCTCTGTCGTTATCTCATCCCGCTTGCTCTCCATTTCGTCAAAATACCTCTCCATGATACGGCGCTGATGGTTCTCAATCTTCAGGACTCCCTCCACATAAGGAAACTCACCAAGACGGAAAACCTTAATCCCCTCGTAATCCCTGATTCCTATGTAATCCCAGAGGAGAAATCCCTCCACAACATTACCGCTCCCATAACGGGATGCCAGATATGTGAACCTCTCCAGAACCTCGTCCATCTCTCTCAAAAACTCCTCCTCGTCCTCATAGCGTACTACCTTACTAATAGTGCTCATAAATTACACCTGAACTAGTTTCTGTTTTGGCGTTAAAAATACTTTCCCTGCTTATAAAGCGAGTTTCCCCGGGAATCTATCGCAACCACCAGCGGGAAGTTCTCCACCTCAAACAGCCAGAGGGCTTCGGGTATTCCTAGATCAAGCCATTGTACACCAAGAACTCTCTTAATGCTCCTCGCAGCAAGTGCCCCGGCTCCTCCAGTAAATGCAAAGTAAACGGCGCCATATTTTTTAAAAGGTTCTGGATCCATCCCCCCTTTCCCTATTATTCCTTTGATTCCCATACTCAAAACATCCTCGAGGTATGTGTTCATTCTGGCGCTCGTGGTCGGACCCGCGGATATAACTTCGTATCCCCCCGGTATCTCTTTGATTATAGGGCCACAGTGATATATAACAGCTCCGGAGGGATCAAAGGGGAGCTCCCTCTTTGAAAGCTTTATCATTCTTCTATGAGCCAAATCTCTTGCCGTAAAAATAGTTCCCGATAGATATACAATATCACCGGCTTTTAGATTTAGAATATCCTCCCCTAGGGGAGTCTTCAGGTTCACTGCCATACCCTAACCCCTCCTTCGCTTATCTCAACAAAAGCCCTCCTGTTAGCCCAGCACTGGACCACGAGCCCAACGGGAAATGAAGCGGGGTGTCTGTGTGCATACTCTATTTTGACATCAAGTGCGGTTGTCTTTCCCCCAAGTCCCATGGGACCTATTCCAAGGGAGTTGACTTCCCCCAAAATGTCCTCCTCAAGTTTGGCAATTCTCTCATCCTCATGTCTCATTCCTAGGGGTCTCAGGAGGGCTTTTTTAGCAAGTTTCAGAGCAAAATCACTCCCCCCTCCAATACCTATGCCGAGGATCACCGGAGGGCACGGCTTTCCACCGCATTGTTTAACGTGTTCAATCACAAATCTCTTTACTCCCTCAAAGCCTTGTCCCGGAGTGAGCATAGCCAAAGCGGAACAGTTCTCGCTTCCTCCCCCCTTGGGCATTATCGCAATTCTTACTTTGTCCCCTCCCACAAGCTCCCAATGAATTATCGGAATAAACCGGCCGGTATTATCACCGCTGTTTCTGTTGGTGAGCACATCAACGGTGTTGGGTCTCAGGGGAATTTCTTTTGTGGCTCTTTTCGTTGCATCGATCAAAACTTCTTTAATATCTTTTAAATACGGACTACTAACTCCCGCCTCCACAAAAAATGTGAGTGTGCCTGTATCCTGACACAGAGGGAGGGAGTATTTTCCGCCAAGATCAATTGTTTTTAAGATATTTTCCAGCTGAAGTTTTGCTATGGGCTTCTCTTCTTCTTTATAGGCTCTTTTCAGTGCACTTACCGTGTCATCCGGTAACTTAGTAACCGCCAAACGGATTGCTTCTATGATATAATCTTCAATTTTCATGATGCATCACATCAAGTTTCTATCACTCAAATGTATAAATTTATTGGAATCCCCTTTTCCAAAAATCCGCATTGATGAGCTTTTTTAATCATTAAAGCCCATATTTTAAGTGCATAAAACTTTTATAGCATTAAATAGAGAATTTCCAAGTGAGAACTTTCAATTCCGAAGAAATTTCAACGAAGGTTTTAAACTAAAGGTGATGAATATGGAGAAGCCAAGGATAGTGGAAGAGTTGAAGCCTTTCTTTGAACCCAAGGGCGTCGCCATCATAGGTGCCACAGATAAAAAGGGAAAGGTTGGAAACGTAATTTTTGAAAACTTCAAAATGAACAAGGAGAAGGGGATTTTCAAAGGTAATATCTATCCCGTGAATCTAAAGCTTGATGAGATCGAAGGTTACAAAGTTTACAAAAACGTTAGAGAAGTCCCTGAGGATGCAGAGCTGGCAGTAATATCAATACCAGCGAAGTTTGTCCCAGCAACAATGAAGGACATAGCGGAGAAGGGCATAAAAGCTGTCGTTATTATCACGGGTGGCTTTGGAGAGCTAGGAGAAGAAGGAAAGAAGATGGAGAGAGATATTCTCCAGACTGCAAAAGAGAACGGTATTAGAATTGTTGGACCTAATTGTGTTGGTATTTATGCCCCGGATACGGGTGTTGATACCGTCTTCTTGCCCGAGAATAAGATGGATAGACCCTCAAGCGGAAATATAGCCTTTGTCACTCAAAGCGGCGCCTTTGCCGCTGCAATGCTCGACTGGGCTGCCATGGCTGGCATAGGCATAAGCAAAATGGTGAGCTATGGAAACAAGCTGGATGTGGACGATGCGGATCTGATGGACTACTTCATACACGACGAGCAGACCAAAGTCGTGACCCTCTACATAGAGGGTGTTAAGGAGGGAAGGAAATTCATAGAAGCCGCGAGGAGAATAACAGCCGTCAAGCCCGTCATCGCTCTAAAGAGCGGGAAGACGGAATATGGTGCAAAGGCAGCTTCCTCCCACACAGGTGCACTGGCGGGTGCTGATACGATTTATGATGCTGTATTCAAACAGACAGGGATTCTAAGGGCAGAGGATTTTGAGCACATGTTTGACGTTGCCAAAGCCTTTGCAAAGTGCAAGCTTCCAAAGGGCGATAGGGTTGGAATAATCACGGATGGCGGTGGAGCGGGAGTTATGGCAAGCGACGCGGTTGCAAAATTTGGGCTAAAGATGGCTGAGCTTAGCAAGGAGACCATAGACTTCCTTAAGGAGAAGTTCCCACCGCACGCTGTTGCAGGAAACCCGACGGATGTGGTTGGAGATACGGATGCTCAGAGATACAAATATGCAATTGAAGCCTTTGTGAACGATCCCAATGTGGATGCCATAGTTATCATAACCCTGTTCCAGGTGCCTCTTCTTGATGAGATGGAGCTAATTGATATTCTAGCAGAGTATGCTCAGAAGAGCGATAAGCCCATAGTTGCAGTGGCGATGGGTGGTAAGAAGACGGAGTATTATGCAAAGATTCTTGAGGATAAGGGAATTCCTGTTTATATGACACCTGAAAGGGGAGTTAGAGCCGTTGCAGGTTTGGTTCAATACGCTAAATATCTGGAGAAGCTCGGGGAATGAGCTCTCCTTTTCACTGTTTATGGGGTGAAAAAGATGAAAGAAGAAGCATTGGAAATTATTAATGGAGTTTTGGCTAAGGGTAGGAAGTCGCTGGTGGAATACGAGGCAAAGCAGGTTTTAAAGGCTTATGGATTGCCCCTCCCAGAGGAGAAACTCGCCAAGAGTGCCGACGAGGCAATAAAATATGCCGAGGAAATTGGGTATCCAGTTGTTTTGAAACTTATGTCACCTCAAATTCTCCACAAAAGCGATGCGAGGGTTGTTGCACTGAAAATAAAGGATGCTGACGAGCTGAGAAAGAAGTGGGAGGAGATACACGAAAATGCCAGGAAATATCGTCCGGACGCAGAGATTTTGGGTGTTTTGGTTGCTCCAATGCTAAAGCCCGGAAGGGAAGTAATTATAGGTGTTACGGAGGATCCACAATTTGGACACGCAGTTATGTTCGGTTTAGGCGGTATATTTGTTGAGATACTCAAAGACGTTACTTTTAGGATAGTCCCAATAGAGGAGAAGGATGCCTGGGCAATGATAAAGAACATCAAAGGTTACCCAATTCTCGCAGGTGCAAGAGGAGAAGAGCCGGCGGACATGAAGGCGCTCGTGGACATGATTCTCAAGGTTTCAAAGCTTGTAGATGATCTCAAAGACTACCTCAAAGAAATGGATCTGAACCCTGTCTTTGTTTACAATGAAGGCGAAGGCGCCATGATTGTCGACGCAAGGATAATTTTGAAGTGATTTTCTTTTCTTTTATCTTCCAGCTTCCAAAACCTTCGGCTCCTTTCCTAAAAATTCCGCGGCAGTTAAAACGTTTTTGTCAAGTTTTTCCGCCACTTCCCAAACTTTTTCTGTATGCTTTTTAAAGTGCCGCTCCCTTGGCAGATGGTGGTCGTAGATGATAACCTCCGCATCGGTTTCTCTAACGATTTTGACAGCATTCCTAATTGCTCTCTTCAAATTGATCTTATTAAGGAGATAACCAAGCATGTAGGTCATTGGACCATCTAAAATTAACATATCCGGGTTCTCTCTAACTATCCACTCAGCGTAGTCCTCAATTATGGGACCATTTAAATCGCTCGAATGAATGAATTTTTTACCACCATGCTCAATCACAATCGAAATTACCCATCCAACCCTTGAAAACTCAATGCCATGGAACAACGGCTTTGTAAATCTAATCCTCGTATCTCCAAATTGGAATTGCCTTCCGTCGGCAAAAATCACGTGGATATCTCCAAATTCTATTTCAGGGATTTTTGGATTCTTATTCCAGTTGTTAACCCTATTTTTGAACCACTTCAATCCCTTTTTAAAAAGCTGCTCTCTTCTTTTATTATATTCCCCAAAGTCTCTGGTGGAAGCGATTGGTAATTCTTTAAGAGGGTCTGGATACTCCCTTATCTCAGCTTTTTTGAGAATGCTTTGGAGGGTGATATTTCCAAAGTATCTGCAGAGGCCGGAATAGAAATATTCGGCTCGCTTTCTCTGGGAATCGTTTATGTATTCGTTTGGACTCTTAACTAGAAGCGTTTTTCCCTTGTAGATCCCGAAGTCATTTGAAAAGTAGTGGTCATAATGATAATGTGAGATGATGATAACGTCCGCCTTTTCGCAGGCTTTCTTTATTGCTTTCTCCCCTTCTATTAACCATTTGATCTTTTCCTCTTCAGTCGCGGGAAAGCTCGGCTGCATGATTGCAATTCCGGGATCTATTAAAATTGAGATATCGGGAGTTTTAACTAATACGCAGGAGCTTTTGGCTCCCAGTGAGTCAAACCACACGGGTTCAAATGAGAGACTCATATTTTATCCTTAATCTGTATGACTTTAAAGGTTATCATGAAGATCAAGAGTGCCACAATTCCAAAGACTCCAACAAAAGTAAAACCCATCTCAAAACCAAGGAAACCAACGATTATGGGGCCCAGCGCCTGTCCGATATCCTTTATGCTTTCTAAGAAGCCCAGAGCTGTTCCTCTAAGTGTTGAAATCTCAGTTGCCAGAGGTTTAGTGGAGGCTTCGCTCACTGAAGCTCCAAGTGAAAATAAGACCGCCCCTCCAATTATCAATGGTAGGGACTTTGAGAAAGCAAATATGAGCATTG
>QMUB01000009.1 GCA_003663695.1 Thermococci archaeon
AAGGTTCTGGGTGGAGAGCAAAAGCTGGCACAGCAGATAGCCATGCATGAGGTCATGTACGGGTGATTTCCCCATTTTTACCCTTTTCTAGGACTATTATTCCAACAGATGACGGGAATAGCGTAGAAGGCTTTCCCATATTTTGTCTATAAGCATGCCAAGTACATAGGGCCCTGCTGTGGCGCCAAAAGGAAGGATAGAATATCAATGCATAGGGAAGCAATAAAGATGTCATCAAAGCCCTGCCTGGGCATTGTTTATTCCGAGTTCGCCCTTTATAATTGGTATCAGGGGAGAAATGGCCATCCTGTGTGCATATTTTCATGGCACAAATTATGAGCTGAGCGTTTAAAAATATATCTAACCACCACATGATTTAAAAGATGGAGAACAATCTAATGCCGGGAGCGAAAATGGTAAGTAAGATGCTGGCTCTGGAGGTCTATCCAAATCTCAAGGATGTAGACTTCAAAATCCTCAGGGCAGTGGAGCTCAACATGAGATACTATGAGTGGGTTCCCCTAGAGGTTATTGCGAGATTTGCGAGAATGGAGCTGGATAGTGTTTCTCACAGACTTGGAAAACTCGATAACTGGAGCTTGGTCATTAGAAGAAGCGATATAGGTTACATCGGATATCAGCTTACCATTCACGGTTATGATGCCCTCGCGATAAGGGCCCTTGCAAGGAAAGGCATTATCAGAGGTTTGAGCTCAACCCAGATAGGGGTGGGCAAAGAAGCCGATGTTTACGTGGCTCTAACACCCCAGGATGAGAGGATAGCCGTGAAGTTCAACAGGATCGGGTTGAGGACAAGCTTTACGAGGATCAAGCTTTATAGAAGAGAATTCATCGACAAAAGGCACATTTCCTGGCTTTATGTCTCGCGGCTGGTCGCGGAGAGGGAATACGAGGCTCTCAGGCTGCTCTCTTCTATAGCCAAAGTTCCGAAGCCAATAGCATGGAACAGGCATGTTGTGGCAATGGAACTCATAGATGGAGTGGAGCTTGTGGAGCTTAGGGATAGCGACCTGAGCAGAGGGGAAGCGGAAAGGATTTTGGATAGTGTCCTCGAAGAGTATAAGAAGATTGTAAAATTTGGGATTATCCATTCGGATTTAAGCCTCTACAACATTGTCCTGCGGAACAGCGGTGACATTTTGATAATCGATTGGCCCCAATATGTGACGACATCTTTTCCCCAAGCGGAATACTATCTGGAGAGAGACTTAAGGGTGTTGCTAAATTCTTTTGAAAGAAAATGGCGCATTAAAAGGAATTGGGGGACGATTTGGGAGGAGTTCAGAAAGGCTATGCATGAAAGCCTTCGAGAGTAAAGCTAATATACCTCAAAGGAGGATTAGAGATAGGAGGGGCAAAAAATGAACCGTACGGATAAGAGGAGCTATCTATCACAACTTTTCAGAGAGGCTTACGAACATCTCAGCCACAGAGAGATAGAGGAGGCAAAGCGAAAGTTCGATAGAATAATGGAGCTCTCAAAGGATGAATTCCCGGATATATACTTTGAAGCATGCTTCATGGTGGGTGAGATCTTCTTTGAGGAGAACAACTACAAGGGATGCGTGAAGTGTGCACTCAGAGCAATAAAAAATGCCCCCACTAATGAGCTCTATGAGGTGGGTATAAGCAGGCTCAAGGACATAATCTACGTCCTCAATCAGCAGGGCTCCCTTAATTTGCTCGGTGAGGACATGGACACAACACTCGCTCTCCTCGAAGATGACGAAGAGCTCTATGCCTTTGCAAAAGCGCTTGTGGAGCTTGCCAGAGGAAACGTGGATTCGGCGGAGGAGTGGAACAGCAGGATAAAAACCAAAAGCCTTAGAGATATTCTGGAGCGTCTAACCGAATCTTCTTAAAGTTTCTTTAGCATACCCTTTCTTTGGCTTAAAGGGGAAATTGTAAGGTTCTTCACCCGGCTTCTCGTTGTAGTAGGGCCTGTTGCATCCAGGGCATCCGTGGGTCATGAAGGCATTCTCCTTTAAAAGTTCTTCCAGTTCCTCCCTGGGAATTCCAAATCCTACTAAACGTCCATTCTTTTCAAATTCGAAATTTTCCACCCTCTGAAGCTTGTTCTCAATCAAATACTGTCCTATCTGGAGCATTCTATATCTCTGCAGGCTTGGTGGTTTTCCATGTTCCAGACGCGTTCCTTTAATGGGGGTGAATGCAAATAGAGAGACATCCGCACCCATATCATAAGCCCTCTGGACACTTGTTAAAAACTCAAAATCGCTCTCTCCAAGTCCTGCTATTAGGTGAATGAAAGCCCTCCCCTCCCCAAAAATCTCAATAACATCTCTCGCAAACTTCCACATTTCATCCCACGTGTAGAGGGAATCCTTTATCTCAGGGTATAACCTCTCGCTCGCCACGTCCACGCCCACACCTATGTAGTCTACCCCCAGTTCCTTAAACTTCTCCAGGTATTCCACCTCCACAGGAGTGATGGATAAAGAAATCGGCAGATTTGATGTTCTAAGGACATCTAAAACCCTGAGTGTATCTTCCTTCAGATTCGGGTAATCAACAGTTTGAAGGCATATCCTCGCAAATCTGCCCTCCTTTAGGTGCCTCAAAACCTCCTCGAGTTCGAAGAGGGGCCATGTGATCCTAGAAAGCTTCTTTAAATCTGCCCTGCTCTCTCTTGCCTGAGGGCAGAAGGCACAGTTGTTCCGGCATCTCCCCTCATGATGAAGCATTAAATAAGCGGTAGTGGGTCTGGCAAGCATTTTAGCCTTCAATAATCCCATTGCTATCGCTGTACCATAGGAAACCCTTATCAGCATTGAACCACCATAGGGGGTCTGGCCAAGGAAATAAAAATCTTTGGGATATTTTTATATTCCCTAGATATGAGCTTTAATCAGAGGTGAGTGAGATGAAGTTCATGCCTGCGGATAGACCCCAAACTGAGGAAGGCTACCAGTATCATATAGCATGCAAGCCCGGAGATGTATCTAGATATGTGCTTTTACCCGGAGACCCGGATAGAGTTCCAAAAATAAGTGCTCTCTGGGACGAGGCTAAAGAGATAGCGTATCACAGAGAATACAGAACCCACACGGGGAGATACAAAGGGGTGCCCATTAGCGTGGTTTCAACGGGAATTGGAGCACCTTCAACGGCAATTGCAATAGAGGAGCTCGCAGCCATTGGGGCGGACACATTTATAAGGGTAGGCTCCACGGGAGCAATTCAACCCGGGATGGAGATAGGAGATTTGATTATCGCAAAGGCTGCTGTTAGGCTTGAAGGAACCTCAAAACAGTATGTTAGAGTGGAGTACCCGGCAAGCGCCGATTATGAAGTGACCTTGGCATTGATTGAAGCCGCTGAGAGCTTGGGGATGCGCTACCACGTTGGAATAACGGCTTCAACGGATAGTTTCTATGTTGGTCAGGCGAGACCTGGATTGAAGGGGTACTTCCCGAGCATGGCCAGGGATTTAATTGATGACTTGAGGCAAGCCAATGTTACAAACTTCGAGATGGAAGCTGCCACAATCTACACCCTAGCCAGCATATATGGGTTGAGAGCAGGATGCGTGTGTGCGGTCTTTGCCAACAGAATAACAAATGAGTTCGGCACCAAGGGGGAGAGAGAAGCGGCAATTGTTGCAAACGAAGCCGTTAAAATCCTCCATGAGTGGGATGAAGAAAAGGAAAGAAAAGGTAAGAGGTACTGGTTTCCGGGTTTAAAGAGACTCTAAACTCTTGTTTTATCCCATCAAACCCCTTTGCAGCTCTTGAGCTCTAATTTTTATTCTGATCCCGTATTCATCAAAATTTATGGACTTAACAATCTCGAGAATGAGCTCATCTTCATACAGTTTGACTGTGAATACCCTGCTGGCGAGCTCTTCATATCGAGCGCATCCCTCACGATAACGGGTTTGTGATTTATAAAAAAAGTTTGTGGTACAAACTTCGATAATAGCCCTATCAGTGCTTCTCTCCCCTTAAAGGAACCTTTAAGGCGTTATTTTAATATAAACGGTAGAATGGTGCGGGGGACGGGATTCGAACCCGCGAACCCCTACGGGACGGGACCCTAAATCCCGCGCCTTTGGCCAGGCTCGGCAACCCCCGCATGGTCAAGAGTAATAGTAAAGGGAGGGTTTTTAATTCTTTCTACTCTGCGGGCGTGTTTATAATAACCTTTATTCTGCTTAGTGTGATATGTTATGCAGTGAAAACTCTCCTCAGAGTCGGTATTGATTAACTTACCGGAGATGAAACTAAACACGCCCCTACTCTACCTGCCCATACCTACTCCGCCCACCTAACCTTCATGCTATCCTTTTTAACCTTCAAAAATTCCTCCTGGAATGCCCTACCTGTTTTCTCCATAAAATCCTCCACATCATCAATCCCAAGTTCCTTTAAGCCTATGGCCTCAACACCCTTTGGAACCCCCTCCGCTTTCACATTCACTCCTATATGTATCTTCATGCTCACAGGAGAAACCGTGGCTATTGAAATGCTGAGCTTTTTGTCGTCCACGTATATATCATCTCCTTTTCTCAAGGTTTCTACTCCCCAGGTATGTAGAACCTCGCATAGCTTTGCTATGAAGAGCTTCTGAAGTGTGGATGCGAGTAATGTATTGGGAAAGTCAAAGATTTCTATTATGTAGTGCACCATGTCATCACTTTTGATTTCTTTATTTGCCCTTAAATCCTCTATATCAATCATCTCTTCGACTTTAACGTCGCATTTCCCTCTGAAAACAACTATTGAGTTTCCCAGAATCCCAAAGTTCCTGTAAGCCCAGTGACTTCTGATTGCCGACCCATCATAGTCGATTCTCCTATCTCTGACAACGAGCAATTTCACTACAATCCCTCCAGCTTCCTTTTTAGCTCTTCAAAGCTTTTAACATCGACCCACATTTGAATGAATTTCACATTTGGCACGCTCCTTCTGATATCCCTTAAATGAATTTCCCTGTCATCAACATAAATGACTTCCGATATCTCATAGCCTTCTATTTCAAGCTGCTCCAGAGTTCTTCTTATCATGTCCGCCTTGTTTGGATGTCCCTCAATCTTTGGATGCCTGAAATAGCCCCATATTTCGAGAGCCTCCAGGATAGGTCTTACAAGGTCCTCCACGTTCCAGCTTGCGATGGAGATGACAAAGCGCTCACTTGCCCACTCGAGGAATTCCCTAACACCGGGAAATAGGTGAAGCTCCTCTCCATAATCGTCAATCACGCAGTTTCCATTAACCGTGAAGGGTGGAACCAAACGGGATGCATCCTCATGATCCCAGAGCGTCCCATCCAGATCCAGGATTAAAACTCTCATATTTTCCACCAGATCATTTAAGCTCAATCCGCATCTTTCCTTTGAAGTCCTCCCCCTTCATTCTGAAGGAAACCATGCCGCTGAATGAGCTCAGGTCAATTATGTTCTTGCCCTCCTTAATGTCAAACCTCTCTTCATGGGCATCCTGAGCGGGAAGGGAGAGATCATACTCATACACGGTGAGCTCATTGTCAGCACTCGCATATATTATTGCCCTTGCATCCCTGTATCCCTCAAGGGGAATGCCCCCAAATGTTCCGGTTTTGTACATTTGAGAAGCCATTGATGGGAAAGCAAGCGGGAAGGAAAAGCTTACTGCGGGGGGTTCTTTTTGGATTATCGCCTCATCAAGCACGATGATATCTCTATTTCCAGTGTCGAAAGGAGTGGCTTCGAGGGCACCCGTGTTGGGAGTCGTGTTTGCCCCCACGAGTATATGTCCTCCCATCTTCTCAAGGCTCGTTATTCTGGCCCCGAATGCACCGACTATTTTAACCATTGGAGGTGTTACGTAAATTAGAAGGCTTGGACCCGCTATCGTGTTCGTAATTGGTGCAAATGCCTGCTCCTCTGGAGAGCGGGGCTGATATATCGTATCATGATGGGCATTATATGCCATCAATAACCCTCCCCCCAATGGGAGAGCATTGACCCTCATTGGGGCGTAGAACGTGTAAAAATCGAAGAGCCTGAAAAATGTCATTTCCTCGCCGTTCAATGGATTCCCTGCAAATATGCCGCCTCTAACAAAGGCAAATGCCCGATTGTATGCACTTTCAATATCCCCCATTGTGGGTCTTACAAAACCGCCCCCATCAACCGAGCTGCTGGTTTTAAGTGGAAACCTCTCCCACTTGCCGGTTATCAAATCGAGGGTGTGAATCTCGCTTATTCCAAAATCGAAGTTTTTACCAACTCCAAAGAAAACATTATCATGAACTATCGTTCCCTTTAAACTCGGTGAGGGATTTAAGAGCTCAGCTTTTCCTTTCCTTCTGTCGAGAGCGTATATTCCCAGGTTTGCATGCCCATCCTCTCTTGCCAGGAGAAGCCTGTCGTTGTAGGGGTCATAGATTATATCGCTTATTTCTCCTGCCCAGTCGGTTGGGTGGTGAATGGACTCCTTCCAGAGGAGCTTTATCTCATCATTTTCCGTATCATAGGCATGTACATGGGAGTACTTGTTCACAAAGCTTATTGTTGATTTTCCGTCCTTTCCTTCATATACGGCGGGCGCATGAACCCATCCTCCGAAATATATGAGCTCGTCCACGGTTTCCACTGCATTGTAAGTGTCCCCTCCGGATGCTGGTTTTTCACCTACGAGCCCGAATTCATAGATCCTCTTAGAGTTCTCCCTGATGAAGTGCGCCCGTGCCTCAAATGCCAGCGTAAAGTAAAGAACCTCATTGTGGTATCTCAGGCCGAATATTCCTCCACTTCCCCATTCGGGGCCGTATCGTGGGCGAAAACGGTGCAACTTTCTCAGCACATCCATAGAACCACCTGAGGTGATTTGGAGCAAGCAATAATTAAAATTTGCGGTTCTGAAGAGTTGGTTAAATTTTTGGCTCAATGGCGTAAACCGTCCTGTCTTCGCCGGTCCCCTCGATGAGCCCCCTATGGCGCCTCACACAGCTTTCGCATTCACCGCAGTGAATGGGCTTTCCGTCCTCGGTAAACCCCTTCGGCATGTAGCATGAGCTGGAGTACTCATACTTTGCGTCCAGCTCCTTCAAAAGCTTTGCAATGCCCTTCTTGTCGAGGTCGATTAGGGGTGCAACGACCTTAACCTCCTCCATTGCCCCATACTCCAGCATCCCGTTCATCTTCTCCACGAATTCGGGAGTGTTGTCAGGGAAGGTTGCTCCCTCCTCACGGTTGAAGCCGACTATTATATCCCCACCGCCGAGGGCATCGAGGAGAGATGCAGCAATGGATATTAAAATCACATTGCGGGCGGGAACCCATACGCTCTTTGCGGTTTCCCTCGCCATGCGCTCAAGCTCTTCCGCACTTACCTTTGGCGTCTCTCCCCCCACAAGCGTCGTCCCCCTCAGCTTTGAAAACTCTTCAAGGAAGTCGAGTTTGATAATTTTCAGCGGAGTGTCGAGTTCCTTCGAGAAGAACCCAGCAACACGATTAGTTACCCTCTCCTCATTGCTCCCATAGTTGATGGTGAGCATAATGACTTCATCATAATTTTTCTTTGCCCAGTAGAGACATGCCGTCGAATCAAGTCCGCCGGAAAATAGAACCACGGCGCGCTTCATTCTTTCACCTCACTGCCAGCCCAATTATCTCCTTCACACTTCTAAATCCTTCCTCTTTTAAATATTCCCTAATACCCTCGTTTATCTCATTGAAAACGCCAAAACCCCTGAGGGACACTGCGGTTCCCACTTGGAGTGCCCTAGCACCCGCCATAAGGAACTCAACGGCATCCTGCCATGTTGTTATACCTCCTACGCCAATGACGTCAATATCGAGGGCCTTTGCCAAGTCATAAACCGCCCTCAGTGCAACTGGTTTTATGCCGGGCCCCGAATATCCCCCAACTTTATTGCTCAATATTGGCTTTTTTGCATAGATATCAATTGCTATCGCCTTGAGGGTGTTTATTGCAGCCACTGCATCCGCTCCCCCTTTCTCGGCGGCCAGACCCAGCTTTGTTATATCATCTATGTTAGGTGTTAGCTTTGCTATTATCGGCTTGTCCGTAACGTCTTTGATGGCCCTTACCACCTTGTACACCATTTCAGGGCTCTGCCCTATTTCCATACCGTAGCCCTTTGCATGGGGACAGCTGAGGTTGAGCTCGAAGGCGTCGGCAACATCGTCCAGTTTCTCCGCTAAGAATGCGAACTCCTTCTCATCCCCTCCAAAGATCGACACAATAATCGGGAAATCAAACTCCTCCTTTGAAAATTCCTCATGGAAAGCATTCCATCCCGGGTTTGGGAGTCCCATTGCATTTATCAGCCCGTAGGGGAGCTCCACCACTGTAGGATTATCATAACCTTTTTTCGGGACAATGCCGATGGATTTCGTTACGGCGGCGCCGGCACCCTCCTCATGGGCTCTCCTCAGTAAATCGGGGGTCATATCTGCGACGCCGGAAGCTATCATTAGAGGGTTTTCAAGCCTAAGCCTAGCAACTTCAATCTCAAGCATTTTCAACACCTAAAAAGCAGAAGGGAAAGGGACTTATTAAAACTTTGCTTAAACTAAATGAACTCCCGAACTTTTTCATCGTATTGGAATATCCCTGGCATTCCCCCAGTGTGCACGAATAGAACTTTTGACCCCGGAGCTATCTTTCCGTTGCGGGTTAAATCCATGAGCCCATAGAAAGCCTTTGCCGTGTATATTGGATCAAGGATAATCCCTTCTTCTGCGCCCACAAGCCTTATGGTTTCTATAACTTCTTTCGTAATTCTCCCATATTCTCCAAAGCCGTACTCAAATAGATGGGCAGCTATATGGTTCTCCGTAAGATTATGTACACACCCGATCAGTCCTGCCGTTTCACCGATAAGGTTAAAGACCTTCTCCGGAAGACCTTTAAGGAGACCTCCAACGTCTATTCCAATAACTTCTGTTTTGGAATCCATTAAGTTGAAACCTAGAGTTAATCCAGCAAATGTACCCCCGCTCCCTGCAGCATGAACCACATAATCAAACTCCACTCCAAGGGCTGTCTCCTGCTCCCATATTTCGGCGGCTGCCCTCACATAGCCCAAGGTTCCAACAGGGGATGCTCCTCCAACAGGTATGATATAGGCTTTCTTCCCCTTTGCTTTTAATTCCTCTGCCACCTCCTCCATAACGGGATAGGTGCTTTTTGCATCCACCAGAATGACCTCAATTCCCATCAGTTTATCCAGGAGATAGTTTCCCTTAACCGGAGCATCCTTCTTTCCTCGGAGAACCAGGAGGGCATTTAAACCCAATTTTTTAGCTGCCAATGCTGTCACAAACGCATGATTGGAATGCACTGCTCCCGTGGTTATAACAGTGTCATAACCCTTAGAAAGGGCATCTCCGAGAAGGTATTCAAGCTTTCTAACCTTGTTTCCACCTATTGCAATGCCTGTTAAATCATCTCTCTTAACATAGAGTTCTATTCCAAGTCTTTGGCTTAAATTTGGGAGGTACTGGATTGGTGTTTGGAAACCTATAAGCTCCACACGTGGAAACCTTGCAAGAAGGGTTTTTAGCTTTAGACTCATGAAATCACCAATGAAAGTACCTCAAGGAAGTATAAAAACTTGATTAATGGCGGCGGACACACCCGGGGGTGGGAACCCTCCACCGCTCCCTTTTGCCCTGGGCTTGTTCTCCCCCGCTACCCCACGAGCGCTGCACGTTCCGCCTACCGCTGCTCCCTTCCGGGCCTTGCGGGGTTCAGCGGATAAAGAGCCTTAGCACGGCCCTCCAGCCGTACCTGGCTCACCGCCAGCCCCGTGGGACGAGGAATCATCACTCCCCCAGGGGTCAAGTGAGCGGCTTCAGGAGCCGCCCCCCGGGCTTCGGCCCCCGCATATCGACGGTTTCGGGTTCCAGGGGACGCCGAACCCCCCAGCCTAGTCCGCCGCCATAGGTATTATTGGAGGAGGGATATATAAATATTTGGTTCATACCCAGGATATCAGCAGGATAGCAGAAGTAGTGCCTTTAATAGTGCATTATCCGGGTTAGGGCGTAAAGTCAGCCCAACCACCTCCCAGCCCAAAAATTAAACCCTTATCCCGACAGCATCATACCCACCTCTACTCTCTGCCAAGGGTTTTATTCACCTTTTTAAGTGCACCATAGAAATCGCTAGCTTTTACCGTGATGAACTGGGTTTCACCGGTATCCAGCTTCCCCCGTGATTTGCCCCAAAGCTCACCGTAAAGTCCTTGGATTTTTATTCTGGGGTAATTTGTCCCCAAACGCAAAATTACTCTCCTAATCTGACCTTCAAACCAAGACACGCCGACTTTTAGTCCTGCTCGTGTTTCTTTATTCTTCCTGAGTCCCAGCTTCAGGAAGTTAAGCCTCTCCCTCTCAACTCCATTTTCATGGCATTTTTCTTCGAAATACCTCCATGCCAGCTTGAAGTTTTTCAAGCCGAAATAGTATGAATAAACCGGAATTCCAAGCTCCCTATACTTTCTTCCTTTATAAGCATAGATCTCGATTTCACGCCCTCTTCTACCAAGAGAATCGATGTAAATGTTATTCTCCTCTTCCAATCCCTTCAGCTTTTCCATAAGTTCTTCCAGAGCACTCGGAGGAATAGAAAAGCTCGCCCATGCATTCCACATCCTTGGAGGAACTGAGGTGAAGCCCATCTCTTCAAGGTGATAATTCTTGAACTCCACCTGAAAGCTCAAATAGCCCCCTCCATTCAGGAGCACCTTTAAAAAGGCATCTTCCTCTGGCAGCACCATTATATCATTTCCGCTGTGATTCTCAGATCCCAGAAGGTTTCTAGCTCTAATTTCCTTGCCATGAGAAAATGCTGAGATTACAGGAATTGGTGTTTTAACTCCACTGTTTTTATCATAGGGTACTTTGAAACCCGCTTTCAGGAGCTCTTCCTGTATCTCCAGAGAAGCGGGGAAGAATATTTGGGCGCTCTCCAGTTTATAAACTCCAAGTTCCTCCCATTTCAAATTAATCACCTTCCAATAATCTGTGGTATTACTTTTTGTTAAAGTTAGGTCTTCAGAACTTTATAAAGTTTTCGAAAAGGACAAGTTTAAAAAAGACTTTTGAGCCTTTTAGATTAAGGAGGGAAGAGTATGCACTGGGCAGATTATATGGCAGAAAAAATAATCCGGGAGAGGGGGGATAAAGAGGTTTACGTGGTCGAAAGTGGTATTACTCCAAGCGGGTACGTCCACATAGGGAACTTTAGAGAGCTTTTCACAGCTTACATTGTGGGTCACGCCCTTAGGGATAGGGGCAAAAAGGTGAGGCACATCCACATGTGGGACGACTATGATAGGTTTAGGAAAGTACCAAAGAACGTTCCAAAGGAGTGGGCTCAATACTTGACCATGCCTGTTAGTGAAGTTCCCGATCCCTGGGGCTGCCATGAGAGCTATGCAGCCCATTTTATGGAGCTCTTCGAGCGCGAAGTTGAAAAGCTCGGCATTGAGGTGGACTTCCTTAGGGCAAGCGAGCTCTATAAAAGTGGCGAATATGCAAATGAGGTTAGGCTCGCCCTTGAGAAGGGGAGCAAGATAATGGAAGTCCTAAACAAGTTCCGCGACATAGCCAAGCAGCCCCACTTGGAAGAGGATTGGCAGCCTGTGCAAATTTATTGTCCAAAGTGTAGGAAGGAGGCAAATTTTGTTGAGTGGGACGGTGAGTGGAGCGTTAAGTATAAGCGCCCCCATTGCGGGAGCGAGGGCGAGACA
>QMUB01000010.1 GCA_003663695.1 Thermococci archaeon
AACCAAACATGGGAGAGAGAGGAGCTACCCGAGGTCTACACATTCTATCCCTCCATAATTCTTATGAACGGCACGCTGTTCATAACGGGGAGCGATGAAAATCTACCCTTAATAGAACGCTTTTTTGAAGAGAACAAGGATTTTGATAGGAACGAAAGCCTGAAACTCGGAGTGCTGTTACTGGTACTCCTCATAGGATTTCTGTTTACCGTGAAAAATAAATGGCTTTACCTGGGAGCGTGGCTCCTAACCGCCGTGTGGCTCCTCTACAGCATAGATGCATTTAAGATAGCTTGGGACACGCTCTTCGTGTACCTCGATGGAGCGCTCTCCCTCAAATACTTGGGACACTATGAAACCATTATCGGTGGAAGGGGATTTCCAGGTCTTTCGTACCTTTTATTTGTTTTCTTTCACTTGTTTAAACCCACTGTCGAAAGTGCGATATTCTACCAGCTTTTCATGCTCTCTCTGCTCCTGTGCTCCCTCTTCATATTCTTTAAAAATGAAGAGCTCGCCCTGATTTCCTACCTCTTCCTCCTCTCAATACCCCTTTTCAGGGAATATGCCTATACCCTCTCAACTGAGCTGACATTCCTCACCCTGCTTACCATATCCCTCTCACTTTTGAAGGTTAGGGGTATACAAAATACGATTATTGCTTCATTCTCTCTGGCACTTGCAGGACTTGCCCGCTTCCAGGCTTTAATTTTACCCTTCATAATCCTTATTCTCTTTAGAGATGCTTATGGACTTCTATTCCTCATGACTTCAATAGCTTTCTATTTTGGAATCGGGTTTTCTGCAAGGGAAGGCTTCATGGCTTATCTTGGAGAGGCTTCATCGAAGGGAATTAACAACACCCTGATAGTGAGTAATTTTAAGTTCTATCTACCTGTCTTTCTTTTATATTCCCTACTCCCTCTGCTTCTTCTAATCTGGAGCTTTTTTAAAGGGAGGAGGAAACCTACGCCCTCTCTGGGATTGGCAATTTTTTACACCATGGCACCCCTCTTCTGGGTTGCTCAGGATGAACGGTACATCTTACCCGCCATATTTTTCTTGATAATATCTTCAATCGAGACTCTTAAAGTGGAGAAAGGTGACTAAGTTCTACTTTAGTTATTGTCATCTAGTTAAATTAAATAGGAGATTCCTCACAGGAAGGCAACGATAGAATTTTATGGTGCTATGTCCTCTTATATCTGGTGGTGCTATGAATCCAGAAGGATTTTTGGAAGTCATTACCGGCCCCATGTTTGCAGGGAAGACTACGGAGCTTATAAAGAGAATAGAGCGTCAGATATTTGCAAAGAGGAAAGCAGCACTCTTTAAGCCATCTATAGACAATAGATACAGCGAAGATCATGTGGTTGCACACAACGGTCTCAAATACGAAGCTTTTGTAATACCCAACAATGAGGAAGGTGTAAAACAGATTTATGATATCACAAAAAGAGAAGGCTATGAGGTTATCGGAATTGATGAGGTGCAGTTCTTCCCGATGTCAATTGTGGAGGTTTTGAATAAACTTGCTGATGAAAACATATACGTAATAGCTTCTGGACTAAATCTGGACTTCAAAGGAGATCCTTTTGAGGTTACAAAAGAATTACTGGTCAAAGCGGACAATATAATTTATCTAACTGCAGTATGCACCATATGCGGAGCACCAGCTACACGCACCCAAAGGTTGATAGATGGAAAGCCAGCTCCCAGAGACTCCCCAATAATCCTCGTTGGAGGAAGTGAGGCATATGAGGCGAGATGTAGGAAGCATCATATAGTCCCGTGAGGTGATGTTATGCTGTCAAGGGTAAGGGAGAAGTTCAAGTTTGAGGCTGCTCATGCCCTTCTGCTCGGGGAGACTTTGGAAGAGATGCATGGGCATACTTACCATTTGGAAGTTGTTGTTGAAGGAGAAGTCGAAGAGGGCTATGTTGTTGATTTTCTTGAACTCAGGAGGATCGTGGAGCGTGAGGTAATAGAGAAACTTGACCATAGGAACCTGAACAAAATTTTCGCAAATCCAACCACGGAGAATATAGCCCTGTGGATAGGGGAACGTATAAGAGAAGGTCTTCCAAAGAGACTCAAGCTTCACAAAGTTATTCTCTGGGAAGGAGACGAAAACGGGGTTGAATTTGAATTTTAGATTTCCATTGCTTTTGAGAACTGCCGGAAAATCCTTAAAAATTATTCGCCTCTATGATTTTTGGCGAGCGGGTGAGATCATGGAAGCAGTAAGTGCCGAGAAATTAAACATATACTATAATGGAGAAAGAGCTGTTGAAGATGTTACATTTACGCTTAAAGAGGGTGAAACACTGCTCCTCTTGGGCCCTAACGGCGCGGGGAAAACAACTCTATTACGAGTGATTGCCGGAATTCACCAGAATTACGATGGAAAACTCTCAATCTTCGGAAAAGAACCGGATAAAGTCAGAGACATCCTATCTTACGTTCCCCAGAGCCATACCCTTAATGAGAGGGTTCCCCTTAAGAGTATTGAAGTCGTTTCTATGGGAGGTCTTTATAGGAAAGGTTTTGTACATACAAAAATCCCAAGGGAGATAAAAAAAGATGCCAAAGAAGCTTTGGAATTCGTTGGACTTGCAGATGTTAAGGACAAAGCATTTAATGAACTCAGCGGCGGTCAGAAGCAGAGAGTTCTTCTAGCCCGGGCATTAATATCACATCCAAGGCTTTTACTGCTCGATGAGCCCCTTTCAGCGCTTGATCCCTCTGCCAGAGCTGAAGTTACAGGCATATTAGGAAAAATAAAGCGTGAAAAGGGCATTTCCATGATAATTACTACCCACGACATCAATCCTCTAGCTGAAGTGGGAGATAAAATAATGCTCCTAAACAGAAAACTGGTAGCTTATGGATCTCCCGAGGAGGTTTTGAAGGATGATACAATAGCCAGAGTATATGGACCTCAATCAAAGGCTTTGCGGGTAGGGAAGAGAATATACTGCATAATAGGAGATGCGCACTTTTTTAAGGGGGGTAAAAGATGATCCCGGAATATCTCCTAAGAGCTCTATTAGCCAGCCTTATGGTGAGTGTTCTTTTAGGTCTCTTAAGCCCTCTGATAAACATGAAAGGATTGGCATTTCTCACACACGCCACATTTCATTCCCTTCTCTTTGGTGCAGTCCTTGGGATGAGTTTGGGATTGATTATCGGAAATCTCGGAATTGTGGTATGGGTTGCCATGATAATCACAGTTCTAGTCGTCATGTCAATCGCATTCTTGGAGGATAGAGGATTTACGAGTGATGCTTCCGTGGGAATCATAGCGAGCTTTGTAGCAGGGGCGACGGTTCTAGCTTTTGGGCTCCTCTACAATGTTATGGCAAGCAAACCCTATTTCGCTCTCTCGGAGAGCATAATATCTTATTTGACAGGAGAGATATTTCTGATCACCATGAATGATCTGACAATGCTCGTTCTTGCCGGAACTCTCGTGTTTTTTCTCATGGCTTTCCTGTACAACGATTTTCTCTATGTGAGCTTTGATCCCGAGGGTGTTGAGAGTTATGGGGGGAATGTCAGGGCTTATCTGATGCTCTTATATGTGATAGTTGGAGTTATAGGAGCCTTGATAGTCAAAACAGTCGGGCTGATAACTCTCCAGGTTATAGCTGTTTTACCCGGGGCAATTGCCATGATGCTGAGCGACGATTTGAGGAGGATAATAGGGATAAGCATCCTTCTAACCCTAGTGGTTGAGGTCTCATCGAGCCTTTTAGCCTACTACACCAACATACCTCCCAGCGGTCTGGCAACAATTTTCCTGGGTGCAATCTATGGGGTGCTCCTCCTGAGAAAGCACTAACTCTCTTGGAGCATAAAACTAAAGGTTTATAAACAATTGCCGAAATACTATAGTACGGTGTAAACATGAGAAATGGCGAGCATTTTGAAAGGCTAATAAGCACGGGACTTGAGCTGGCCACAAACATAGATGCAAGGGCAGTTGTCATCTTAAATCCGGGCATTCCTATAAATATCCCCGAGAGTGAGATACCCCTTGTGATAACGGGGAAAAACTTTGAGATAGGCGAGAAGTACATATCAATTCCCGTCCCTCTGGATCTGGGACTTGAAAATGTGCTAAACTTGATATCCGCCTTTCTCATGGAGCGTGGGATAATTGAAGAGGGAGATAGCTTTGTTTATGTTTCTTTAAATCTGATAGGAATCAAAGAAGCAAAGAAGGGGGGAGTCCTTTCAAAGGCATTCTTTTCTTCAACACAGAACGTAATGCAGACGCTCCTTGAGATTGCCATAGAGCTGAGCGCAGAAGGGAGAGAAGGCATCCCTGTCGGAACCATATTTGTGATAGGAGACACGAGCAACGTCCTGAAGCACTCCCACCAGATGGTTCCCAACCCCTTCAAGGGCTACAAGTTCAACATTCTGGATAAAAACGTCAAAGAAATCATAAAAGAGTTCTCCTTTTTGGATGGGGCTTTCATATTCTCAAGGACAGGAAGAGTAATTGCCGCGGGGAGATATTTGGATGTTGACGCAAAGAAGCTCAAGGTAGAGGTTCCCCAGGGTCTTGGAAGCAGACACATAGCAGCGGCGGGAATAACCAAAATCACAAAAGCTATAGCCATAACTATCTCAGAAAGTGGAGTAATACGAATATTCAAAGATGGCAGCATTATTTTAGAGTACAATCCAAAGATGAGGTACTAATCTTTCCTGTTTTTATGTAAGCTTCCATGGATGGCAGCATTATTCTTGAGTACAACTTAGAAACTAAGTCTTTCCATTCTTTATGTAGGGCTTTCCTATGGCTATGCTGAATCCCTTGAATGAATCATCCTTCTTATTGAACTCCAAGGCAAGGGGAAGACCGTTATCCTCATTTATAACTATCCTAACAATCCTGGCTCTTGAGTGCTCGCTCAGATAATCCTCCTTGAGCTGCTCATAGTGCTCTATGGCCTCTTTAACGCTCTCCTCGTGCATGTGGTAGATTTCCTTCGAGTAGTTGCTGTGCTCCTTAATCCGCTCAATCATTTCATCCCTATCCAATTTATCACACCCTAAATTTTAGTCCAGTATCCATCCTCTTTTTTAAATATCCCCCTCTTCTCCGCGATGAGGAGTGCTTCCTCGAGCTTCTCCTTGGGGACGTTTATTCCATGGAGCTGATTAAACAGCTCTGTAATTTCATCAGATGTAACTTGTTTTCTTTCCTCAAAAATGTTTCCCACGAGGTTTATCATGTCCTCAACGAAATTCCATGGGAATATTATCCATGCCCAGTCAATTTCTTCTCCAAAGTACGTTGGCTTGAGTTTTGTACCTTTAATCGTTAAAAGGGTTGCAATTTTAATTCCTGCCGGGTTCTGGCTCTCCACGTAGTTCCTGGCGAGGGTTAAGCTCTCTCCCGTGTCTGAAATATCATCCGCAATAAGGACTTTTTTACCCTCTAATTTGTAGTTTGAACCATATTTAAGCCTGGCCTTCCCATCAGGGGCGGCAGTTATTCCCCAGTGTTCAATTTTTAGGCTTATCAAATCCTTCACTCCAAGATAATCACAGTACAAACGTGCGGCAATCCATCCGCCTCTTGCAAGCCCCACAATTACATCTGGCTTCCAACCTTCTTCCAAAATCTTAAAAGCGCCTTTTTTTGCCCACTTCTCTATGTCTTCCCAAGATGCCAAATATGCCGGAAACGCCTTCATTTAACTCCCTAACTAAGGCAAGTTAAAGGAATATTTAAGCTTTTTCCACCCCGAGCATCGAAAAGTTTAAATAGTATTTAACGAAAGTGGGACTTGATAAGCAGTTTTGCTCTATTCTACGAAACTAAAGGGGTGTTGTAGTTGACAGAGCATGTTAAAGGCACTACAACAGTGGGCATTGTTTGTAAAGATGGCGTTGTGTTAGCAGCGGATAGAAGGGGTTCCTACGGGGATATGATAATGACAAAGAACGCCACAAAGCTTTTCAAAATAGATGAGCACTTAGCTTTAGCCGGAGCAGGGAGCGTTGGCGACATCTTAAGCTTGGTTAGGCATTTGCAGGTGGAAGCCACCCTGTACAAAATGAAGACATACAGACCAATGAGCGTCAGAGCACTGGCAACACTTACCGCCAACATCCTCCAGGGGAGCAAATACATGCCCTATTTTGCCTGGTTCTTGATTGGAGGTTATGATGAGAAGCCCAAGATGTATTCTATAGACCCTGTGGGAGGGATAACTGAGGATAGATATGTTGCAGCAGGCTCGGGTATGGAGTTTGCCTACGCCATCTTGGAGGATTCATATAAGGAGAATATAACCCTGAAAAGAGGAATTAAATTAGCCGTAAGGGCTGTTAATTCTGCATTAAAGAGGGATGTGTATACAGGGGATGGAATTATGCTAGTCGCTGTGGATAAAAAGGGATATAGAGAAGTAAGCAAAGAAGAAATTGAGGAAATTCTTAAGAAGCTATAATCTTTTGAGGTGAGCAGCGTGATAAAAAGAGAGACATTCGTTGAAGACATTCTAAAAGAGATGAAAGAAATCATAAATCAGATGGTTCCCAAAGAGGCTAAAATAACCGAAGTTGAATTTGAGGGACCTGAACTCGTTATATATGTCAAAAACCCCGAAGTTCTGATGCAGGATGGGGAGTTGATTAAAAATCTCGCTAAAGTTCTCAAAAAGAGGATTAGTGTTAGACCTGATCCCCATATCCTAACGTCTCCTGAGGAAGCCGAGGAGAGGATAAAGAATCTCGTTCCAAGCGAAGCGGAGATCACAAATATAAGCTTTGATCCTTCCGTTGGCGAGGTTTTGATAGAAGCCAAGAAGCCGGGCCTCGTTATAGGCAAAAACGGGGAGACCTTAAGGTTGATAACCCAGACTGTTTACTGGGCACCCAGGGTTGTTAGAACTCCTCCCCTCCAATCCCAGACCATTTATTCCATACGGCAGATACTCCAAAGCGAGAGTAAAGATAGGAGAAAATTCCTGAGACAGGTCGGAAGGAATGTCTATAGAAAACCTGAGCTTAAAAGTGATTGGATAAGGATAACGGGACTTGGAGGATGGAGAGAAGTGGGGAGGAGTGCACTTCTGCTTCAGACCAACGAGAGCAATATACTGGTTGATTTTGGTATAAATGTCGCAGCCCTCCATGATCCCAAGAAGGCTTTTCCCCATTTCGATGCACCCGAATTTCAGTATGTCCTGAAGGAGGGTATTCTTGATGCTGTGATAATCACGCACGCTCACCTAGACCACAGCGGACTCCTTCCCTACCTCTTCAGGTTTAACCTCTTTGAAGGCCCGATTTATGCCACACCCCCTACGAGGGACCTGATGGTGCTCCTTCAAAAGGATTTCATGGAAATACAGCAGAGCAATGGAATAGAGCCCCTCTACAAACCCAAGGACATAAAGGAAGTTGTTAAGCACACGATTACTCTGGAATACGGTGAAGTTAGGGATATCTCTCCCGACATGCGTTTAACGCTCCACAATGCCGGGCACATCCTGGGATCCTCGATATCCCACATACACGTTGGGAATGGCCTCCATAACATAGCCGTAACCGGAGACTTCAAGTTTATCCCGACGAGGCTTTTTGAGCCCGCTAATGCTAGATTCCCAAGACTGGAAACGCTCATAATGGAGTCAACATACGGTGCTTCGAGGGACTATCAGCTCCCGAGAGAGGAAGCGGAGAAGAGGCTCATTGAGGTTATATTGAGAACCCTCAAACGCGGTGGAAAAGTTTTGATACCCGCAATGGCGGTTGGAAGATCCCAGGAAATAATGATGGTCCTTGAGGAGTATGCAAGGATAGGGGGAATGGAGGTTCCGGTTTATCTGGATGGTATGATTTGGGAGGCCACCGCAATTCACACGGCATACCCGGAGTATTTGAGCAAGACCCTCAGAGATCAGATATTCCATGAAGGATACAATCCCTTCCTGAGCGAGATATTCCATCCCGTTGCAAACTCAAACGAGAGGAAAGATATCATAGACAGCAGAGAACCCGCGATAATCATAGCCTCCTCGGGCATGCTCGTGGGAGGACCCAGCGTGGAGTACTTCAAACAGCTGGCAAGCGATGAGAAGAACTCAATAATATTCGTAAGCTATCAGGCGGAGGGCACACTTGGAAGAAAAGTGCAGCGCGGCCTGAGGGAGATACCCCTCGTAGGAGAGAGCGGAAGAACGGAAGCCGTCAAGGTTAACATGGAGGTTCACACAATAGATGGATTCTCCGGACACGCAGATAGAAGAGAGCTGTTGAATTACATAGCAAGGGTTAAGCCAAGACCTGAGAGGGTTATAACCGTTCACGGAGAAGCCCAGAAGTGCCTCGACCTTGCATCGAGCATTCACAAGAGGTTCAACATAAGCACGAGAGCTCCAAATAACTTGGATGCAATAAGACTCAAGTAGCTAGAGCACCTTTTCCACTTCATTTTCAAAGCTTTCCAAAAGTTTTTCCATCTTCTTTATCAGTGGGGGTAGAGCTTCTTTTAATGATCTGGCCCTGTATAAATACCCTATCCAGCCCCGGTTGATGAGCTCCCTCTCAATCAAGCCGAGCTCCAAAAGGTGGCGAAGCTTTTCTCTTACTATCCTCTCAGATATGCCCAATTTTTTTGAAATCTGTCTTGGGGTCAGGCTCTCCCTTAGAAGAAGGGAGTAGATCTTTATCTCCGAATTGGTGAGCTCAAAGCTCTTTAAAATTTGATTCAGGGATTTAAAGACATCCTCCAACGGCAACACCTATGAAATTTTTTCTTCATACCACTTCACTTTTAGGTGGAAAGACTTATAAATCTTCCTCTTGACTTACTTCCGGTGATGACTGTGATTGCATCGATAATCAAAAATACGCGAATACTGGACGGTAAGGCTTACATTGGGATAATAGCCTTTCCACTGATGTTGAATATAAGGGATGCAAGCATCGAGAAGGCTTTGATGGCATTGGTGGCAGGGATATTTTACGTTGCATATTCCTTTGCTATAAACAACTGCTTTGATGTAGACACGGACGTTCAAAATCCCCAGAAACATGGGAAAAATCCAATTGCAAGTGGAGAGTTAAGCTTTGCAGCAGGTGTGATATCATCGCTCCTGATAGCACTCGCAGGGTTGGGCTTCGCTTACCTTACCAACCCAACCATGTTCGCGATATACTCCACAATGCTGGGGTTATCAACATTTTACTCCATTCCCCCAAGGTTGAAGAGCAAACCCCTCGTTGATGTAATATCTCACGGCCTCTTTTTTGGAGCCCTGCCTTTCATGTTCGGTGCCTATCTGGATGGCGTGCTCTCAAAACCCGAAGTCATCATAAGCATAGCCCTGACACTGCACTCCTTCGCAATGGAAATAAGAAATCATCTGGAGGATTACGAGAGCGACCTTAAAGCAAATCTAAAAACTACGCCGATAGTTATAGGGAAAAACCTCGCCGAGAAGCTGGCTATTGTGTTCTCCCTCTCTTCGATAACCCTCCTGCTCTATCTGGTATCCCCCCTATTTGTTATGGGAGCTCCGGTTTTGACCATCCAAAAGAGCCACAAAATTTTTGATACCTCTGTTGTTATGCTCCTATTGCTATATCTCGTAAAATCACTTGTCCTATAGAGGGATTCCCATGAATGAAAAGATAAAAAAGCTCTTTACACTATTTGCTTTTTCAATTTCGGTCCTCTACCTCTACAAGCAGATAGATTTTGAAGAGCTCAAGCTCGCACTTCGACAGGCATCCCCACTGTATCTGAGTCTAGCCCTTATCCTTGCTCTTCTCACGGTTCTCCTCTCATGCTTCCGGTGGTACATATTCCTCAACGAGGTCCAGAAGACGAGCTTTAAAAAGACATTTAAGGCATATTTAAGCGGATACTACCTCATCTCGATTCTCCCTCCCACACTGGGTCATATAGCAAAGGTCAGGCTCGTTGGAGGTGATTACTTCAGGGCCCTTTCAAGCCTCGCAATGAGCACCGTTGCTGAGGTCATCCTAGTTATAGGCTTGACTTTGATTTTTATAGGATTCACTAAGGTGGGTGTAGTGCTCCTTCTCCTGACCCTTCTGATTCTCATATATGAGAAGGGTATCTACACCCTCATAGATTCAATTTTAAAAGCCATTGAACACCCAAAGCTTGAAAAGCTAACCTCTTCATTAAGGAATTACTCTGAAAGGCTCTATAGTGGATGGAGAGAAGCCAAAGAGAACAAAATTGTATTTGCACTTTCCTTTCTGCTCTCAGCTATAACCCTCATTCTCCAAATACTTGGCATCATCGTGGTGGGGCGGGCTTTCGGACTCTCGATATCCCTCACTGCAGCATTGAAGGGATTTATAATAAGCACAATTTTTGCAAGTATAAGCGGAATCCCCGCAGGAGTTGGCGCCAACGAATTCGGGCTCGTTTTGGGGATAGGCTCCTCAACCAAGGCTGCAATATCAGCCTTTTCTTACAAGTTCATATTTCAGTATATGTGGGCTATAGTTGGAGCGATGGTCTTTTACAAAATCCTAGGTGGTGGATATGAGGATAGCTCTGGTGAGTGATTGGTATTATCCCAAGGTTGGAGGTGTTGCCTCACACATGCACAACCTGGCTCTAAAGCTAAGGGAAAGCGGGAATGAGGTAGCTATAGTGACGAACTACTGGACTACAGGAAAGGAGCAGGAACTTGAGGAAAAGGGAATAGAACTTATAAAAATCCCGGGAATGATAAGCCCTCTTCTCGAAATAAATCTATCCTTCGGAATAAACTCAAGCGAGGAACTCTTTGAATATCTAAAAGATTTCGATGTGATACACTCCCATCATGCATTTACCCCTCTTTCCCTGAAGGCTGCAAAAGCGGGGCGAAAAATGAAAAAGGCAACACTCCTAACAACCCACAGCATATCCTTCGCCCATGAATCAAAGCTCTGGAAGGCATTGGGCTTGAGCTTCCCCATCTTCAGCCATTACCTAAAATTCCCTCACAGGATTATTGCCGTTAGCAATGCCTCAAAGAGCTTTATAGAGCATTTCACGGACACCCCAATAAGGGTTATTCCCAACGGGGTGGACGATAAAAAATTCCATCCAAAGTGGAACAAGGAGAGGATCAAGGAAGAATACGGTGTGGAAGGGGATGTGGTTTTATACGTGAGCAGGATGAGCTACAGGAAGGGTCCCCATATTCTTCTAAACGCCTTCTCGAGATTGAAGGAGGGAACTCTCGTGATGGTTGGCTCGGGGGATATTTTACCCTTCCTAAAGGCTCAGGCAAAATTCCTGGGAATTGAGGAGAGGGTTAAATTTATGGGATATGTGCCGAGCGATGAACTTCCAAAGATGTTCGGGATGGCAGATATCTTCGTTCTTCCCTCCGTTACGGCAGAAGCCTTTGGAATAGTCATTCTGGAAGCGATGGCATCGGGAGTTCCCGTCATTTCCACAGATGTTGGGGGAATACCTGAAATTGTCGGCGGCTCAAGAGGAGGTCTTTTGATACCTCCTTCAAATGAAGATGCTCTGAAAGAGGCTATGGAAAAACTCTTAACCGACGAAAAACTCAGAGAAGAACTCGGAGAAAATGG
>QMUB01000011.1 GCA_003663695.1 Thermococci archaeon
AAAAACTTCACCCCTGATTTCGCTCCAACCTCAGAACTATTTAAAATCTCTATAAACCAAGGCTTTTCGGCCTCTTCGTATTTGTGTAAGATAACTCGAGTGATTATATTTTTTATCTGCGGGAATTCTTTTACTAAAAAAGATATGAAATCATCGAGGTCTTCATTATCTGTAAAGAATGCATGAATTAGCAAATCAGTATCTCCTGTAATTTCCCATACCTCTTTTACTTTTCCCATTTTGCAGATTTTTTGAGCAACTTCCTTTCGAGATTCTCTCAATACTTCTAGTTCAATAAAAACTTCAAGATTATATCCAAGTTTCTTTGGATTTACTTCAATTGTAAATTTTTGAATTATTCCACTATTCTTTAGTTCCTTAACTTTGTTATAACAAGAGACAATGCTTAAGTTACATTTTTTGCTAAGTTGCTTATAAGTAATTCTTGAATTGCTATATAATTCCCAAAGGATATATAAGAGGGTATTTTCTTTTTTCATACTTTACACCCAGATGACTCTAGTATATGTAAATTATATCTAAATGATTTTTAAAGTTTGTTCTAGCCCAAGGCATACTGTCGTATCCTGAAATTATTTCGTTAAGCATAAAAGCATGAAGCTTGACCAAGAGAAAGTTAGACTGATAATAACACTGGATAGGATAGCAAAATTCAACACGAAAACAATCAGTATGATGCTGAAAATCAGCAGAAGGAGAATTCAGCAAATAATAAAACAATACGGAGAAACTGGGTGGATTCCAAGCTGAAAAACTGGTAGAAAAACCAAAATCAATCCCAGAAGACAGTATAACACTGATCCTGAAAGCTTATTCAGAATCAAAATACTAAGAATCGATGCACTTAAATATGGTTTGTTCGATGAGAGGACTGTAGAGAATATTATCAGAGTTTTTGACGGAGGCTATTGCTGAGTTTGGTTTACCGGAGAGTGTTTTGACTATAATGGTGCTCAGTTTGTTGCTAGGATAGGCGGAGTAGGTTTCAGAAGTTTTTGGCTGTTTTGGGTGTTAAGTATACTAGGGCTTCTGTGTGGCATCCTTGGGCTTTAAGAAAAGTTGAGAGGTTTCATAAATTTCAGGATACAACATCCTGAATTTCCACCAAAAGAAATTTAACCCGGGGTTGCTAAGCCTCTACCATGATTGATTACCTCATCAATTTTATCATCGGACTCTCCATTGGAATAATTGCGGGTCTTTTCGGGATTGGGGGTGGCTTTTTGATAGTGCCCCTCCTAACCTTAAAGGGACTCCCAATCCACGATGCCATAGGAACCAGCTTAACATGTATAGTTATGAGCTCCTTTGCCTCCTCCTATACCCATCTGAAGCATGGGAGGGTCCTTTTTAAAGTTGCCGCTCTGAAAGAGGCATTTTCAATACCCACCGCGCTTTTGGGAGCATATCTAACGATTTTTCTGGGCAAGAACATTTTAAAATCTTTGTTTGCATTTCTCCTCATATATCTTTCCTACACAATGCTAACTTCTAGGGAACAACTCCCTCAAAGTGAAGCAAAGGAGATTAACTACAGAAATGTTCCCCTGGTGGGTATTATAGCGGGTCTGAGCTCGGGTCTCCTTGGAATAAGCGGCGGAATATTAAACGTGCCCCTCTTTAACTCTCTGGTTCAAATCCCCATTTCCTACGCCATAGGTACCTCAAGCGTAGCACTGTTTTTCACAGCATTGGCAGGCTCCCTAATGCACTATCATATTGGCCAGGTAAGGGTGGACGTGGCTATTCTCCTAGCGCCGGGTTTAATTATGGGAGGATACCTTGGGGCAAAACTTGTCCATAACATTCATCCTGAAAAGCTCAAAAGAGCATTTGCCGCTATACTTGTGCTCATAGCTCTGAAGATGGTGCTCTAGGTGCTGTTGGGATAACCGAAGTAACATGTTAGCTAAAATCTGTTCTGTGGAGTACTTTCAGCACGAATAAAGGTTACTGTAAACACGCCCTCCTAGTACGAAAGCCTTAAAAACCCATCTTTCATTTGTATGTTTGGATGTGGGCCGATAGCTCAGCCTGGGAGAGCGCCGGCTTCGCAAGCCGGAGGCCGCGGGTTCAAATCCCGCTCGGTCCACCACAATTTTAGCATTAAGCTTAAGAGTATTTAGGTAAAGCTATTTTTGAGGTGGGTATATGCTAATCGGGGTGATGAGTGATACTCATGATAATTTACCGGCGATAGCAAAGGCTGTTGAGCTCTTCAACAGGGAAGGCGTGGATCTGGTTATACATTGCGGTGACTACGTTGCCCCTTTCGTTAAAAGGGAGCTTTCAAAACTTAAGGCTCCAATGAAGGGGGTTTTTGGAAACAATGACGGTGAGAGGAGGGGCCTAAAAGAAGCCATAGGAGTGGAGGATGAGATTCTGGAAATGGATGTGGATGGAATAAAAATAGCTGTTCTCCATGGAACTGATCAGCGGGTCGTGGAAGCCTTCGTAAGAAGCCAGCTCTACGACATAGTCATACGGGGACACACGCATAGGTATGAGATAGCGGAGCTCGGGAGAACCATACTCCTCAATCCCGGAGAAGTTGGGGGATACGTGAGCGGGATAAAGAGTGTGGCGTTCATAGACACTCAAAAGAGGGAAATAAAGATTTTGAATCTGGACACGGGAGAGCCCCTGGGCTTCATGAGCATCTGACTTTTTCCTATTCAAAAAATTTTTTATATTTTTAGGGTTAAAAATTATGGGGTTGAAAAATGCCTGAGGATATTCTAACACCCAAGGAACGCTACGATTCCCTAGTTTTTATAGGGATTAAAGAAAATGATGTTATTGATTTCATAAAGGTTTATGCTGAGGATAAAACAAAAGCGCTGGCTCTGCTGAACTCCTTCTTCTATGAAAAGGGAATACATCCGATGGATTTCATAGTGGTGGATGAAGGAGTCGAAGATGTATCCGAAAAGGAAATAATATCCACAAAAACAGAGGAAGAACTCTCCGCGTATCTGTCACGTCTGGGTTTAAAGCTGATTTCAAATGGCATTCTCTACACAAAATACAAGGACTCCATATATCAGATAACTGCAATAAGCAGGGAACTCTATGAGACACTTAAAAAGCAGAAAAAGCCTGAAAGAATGGAAGAAGAACTCAAAGAGGTTGAACCATACATTGATCTGGAAAAGATACCGGCGGGAGAGATCCCAAAGGAATATATAAAGCAGTTCAATCTCCTCAATCTTATGCAGGACATGCTCGTGATCAACGAGGCTGAGATTGATCTGGAAACAATTCTCAAAGAGGCAATACAGGGGCAGGTTTTAATTCCCCGGAATATGGAGGTGGAGGAGTCACTCTTGATTCAAATTTTCGACAAGGAGTATCATAGGGAGATTTCATCCGCCGTCGATAAGGTTCTCGTGAAAACACCCATCATATACTGGGACTACTATGTGGATTCAATGGATGACTTTGAGTTTAAGAAAATAGAGGAAAGAGTTTTTTCGGCTCCGATATTCCTGAAAGCCATGAAGGGCTTTTTGGTTTTATATGAACCGCCAAAACAGCTCGTAAAGAGGTTGAGACGGATTAAAAAACGCGGCTATGTGGACTTCAACTTCAGAGATAGACGCTATAAAATACCGGTAAACTTTACGATAATAGTTGAAACAGGTGGGGATGGGAGATGGAATATGACCTTTCCCATAACTATGAGGCTTCCTAAGCTTGACGAGCACATCTGGCTCAATCTCATTAGAGAGGAATTCGGTGTCAAACTAAGCATTGCGGATGCCAGAAGAATCCCGAAGGACCAGCGTACCATGAGCTCATTTAAGAACCTAAAAATCCTGTACAGAAAGCTCAAGGAACACAATAAAGAAAAAGGGGATGTGGAACTTCTGAAAGAAGCCATTGATATTATGGTCGGTACCGTCAGATGACCCCCGCGTTAATTTTTTAAGCCAATCTTTTAATTACAAAATGGGATTTAAAGGGGGTGAGAACATGGCACTTATTGAAGAGGTTGCCAAGATAAGCTTTGAGCGCGTTGGGAGCCATTCCCACATAAGGGGACTCGGTCTTGATGAGAAGGGAAAAGCTAAGTTCATGGGAGATGGCATGGTGGGGCAAATAAAAGCACGGGAGGCAGCAGGAATAGCCGTGCATTTGATCAAGAAGGGCAAGTTTGCCGGAAAGGGAATTCTCCTAGCCGGTCCAACAGGGAGTGGAAAAACAGCAATTGCAATGGGAATTGCCAAAGAACTCGGTGAGGATGTCCCCTTTGTGCAGATAGCGGGTAGTGAGATATACTCTGCAGAGATGAAGAAAACGGAGTTTTTGAAGCAGGCACTCAGAAGAGCCATAGGCGTTAGAATAAGTGAGGAGAGGAAGGTCTACGAAGGTATGCTTGAGAAGATCGAGATTAAGAGGGCGAGGCATCCATTCAATCCCTATGTGGAAGTCCCTGAAAGTGCTCTGATAACCTTAAAGACAAAGGACGACACCAAGACCATCAGGGTTGGAAGGGAAATCGCCTATCAAATTCTGGAGGGAGGAATTGAAGAGGGAGACGTCATCCAGATAGATGCCGAAAGTGGAAGGGTCTCAAAGCTCGGAACAACGAAAGAGGAGGAGGGCATATTCCTGAAGAAAAAGGTTAACCTTCCAACGGGTCCGGTTCTTAAAATTAAGGAGTTCACCTATACCGTCACACTCCATGATCTCGATACGGTCAATGCAAGAAGTGGCGGGCTCGTGAGCCTCTTCTTTGGGGGAGGAATGGAGATAAACGACGATATCAGGGAGAGGGTTGATCAGGCAGTTAAAGGATGGATAGAGGAAGGAAAAGCACGCCTCGTTCCCGGAGTTCTGTTCATAGATGAGTGCCACATGCTTGATATCGAAGCTTTCTCCTTCTTGGCCAGGGCAATGGAAGGAGAGCTGGCACCAATTTTAATCCTCGCTACCAACAGGGGAACCACTAACATCAGGGGAACGGGAATAGAAGCACCCCACGGCATTCCAATAGACATGCTCGACCGCCTCTTGATAATAAACACCGAACCTTACAGGCGGGACGAGGTGAGGGAGATAGTTAAGATAAGGGCGCATGAGGAGGGCATTGAGATAAGTGAAGAGGCGGTTGAATACCTTGCAGAGCTGGGCGAGAAGACGAGTTTGAGATATGCCGTGCAGCTCCTAGCACCTGCCAGTGTTCTGGCGAAGGAAAGGGTGGAGAAGGAACACGTTGAAAAAGCCAAGGAATACTTCGCGGACATAAAGAGGAGCACCCGCTTTGTCGAGAAGCTTGAAGGAATGCTCATGTGATTTTTCTTTTTAATCTCTTACCTCAAACTCATACCTCAAACTTAATAAGCCCTCCTTCAAGATAGCGCATGGTGGGGAGAATGATAAGGATCAAGGTCATAGGAAGGAGAATTGAGAAGGAGATGGAGTGGCATAAGGGCATGAAGGTGAAGGATGTCATCAAGGAGATGGGTTTCAATACGGAGAGCGCTGTGGCAAAGGTCAACGGCAAAGTTGTCCTGGAGGACACGAGGATTAATGAGGGGGACTACGTTGAGATCATCCCTGTGGTCTCGGGGGGCTAGCGGAGGAATTGTATGAGTTTTTCATAGCTCTCCCTGGCTTTTTTAACATCTCCCTCACTCAGCTTCTTTCCGTATTTTGCCTTTTCAAATATTGCGGTTAGAGTGTGGAGATCCTGCAGGTCCTCAAATATGTTCTTGAGGTGCTCTTCATGCTCCCAATGGGTCCAGCTCTTCTGGTATGGATAACCCTTTTTAATGAGCCCGGCAACGAGGTTCTTATACATCTTTATAACCCTCTCATCCTCCGTTCCTTCTATGCTGTCAAAGGTCAGCTCCGGTTCAAAAATGGGAAGTTCCTCATCCATCCTGTGCCTCTTTCTAAAATGCAGCAGTAGAATGACCAAAATTACGAGAGGGAGAGCATAGAGATACCACTGAAATGGTGAATAGAATATTTTGAGGGATGACGAGAAATTGAAGAGATTTATCTCGGGATATCTTAGTTTGGGGCCCGGAGCAGGTTTTTCGAGTTCCGGCTTTTCCGAAAGAAGACGATTAATGGCGAATATCAATGCAGCGACCGTCAAAATCAGCATTAGGATATCCCTTTTTCCCATGCTTTTCCTCTTTCTGGGAGCCACAGGAATGCCATGAGCCATGATGAACCATGAAACCACCCCGAAGAGAGCGAGGAGAAAGACCCACATTCCGAAATAAATCCATTCTATGTTGAAGGCACCCGTGCCCCGTTCCGCCGTTGCTCCAAAAAGCATTGCAATGAGAATGAAAAAGGATAGAAAAAGCAAAACCCTTCTCATTTGCCGTTCACCATATAGTAAAGGGTCCTCAGGGGAATGCCAAGCTCCCTGCTAATCTCCTTCAGGCTCTTTCCGTTCCTCAGCATGCGCTTCACCTTTGCCATCGTGCCGTCATCATATTTTCTCGGCCTCCCCCTCGGGTGCTTCACGGGGATGAGCTTAATCCCTATCCTGTCGAGTGCCGTTATAACCTTCCTGGAGACCTTTGGATAGAGGCTTGGAGGACACCCTATAACTTTGACGGTTGGTGCCCTCTTGAGAATTCTAACAACTATCTCCCTAGTGGGTCTCAAATTAATGTAGACCTCAACCACACCGGGTTCAAGATTTTCGTCTATCTTTCTTAGAAGCTCTTCGTTGTTTCTTGCCTTTAGCTCCATCATCACCCTCTCCCTCTTCAAGGGCTTTTAAAAACTCCACAACTATCTCCTCCTTGGGCATGAATTTTTCAAATTTCCTCCGATCTCCAAAAATCTCAAGGGGGATTCCGGATATTGCAATCTTCCACAGTGCATCCTGGACCTCCTTCTCGCTCAACCCCAGAAATTCGGAGGTTTCTCTTTCATTGTATGGGCTTGTGCCATAGAATATAATCGCTCCTAGGAGGTAATTGGGAATGGTTGATATATTGCTCCTTTTTCCCACGAGCATCTTCTCTACCTCTGCCTTTCTTATGAGGAGCATGCTGCCAAAACCCGTCCTAAAGAAGGGTTCTCCTCTAAAGGGCTCATCAAAAAGAGAATAATGACAGTCAATTGAAATCTTGATATCGGGGTATAGGCTCAGTGCTTCCCTGTCCTTCTCCGACGTTATTATGTAATACCTGAATAGATCAAATGCCAGCATGTTCATGGCTTTCTTTGGGTTTAGAGATGCATAAGCGAGGGCCAGATTATCCACGGTGAAATGATTGTTTATCAAAATCCCCTTCGTTTTTACAGGGGTCAATATTTTCCATCTTATGAGGTGCCCGTACCTCTTTTTGAGTTCATAATCTATATCCACATCTTCGGGGAGGGTTATCCTGGCTGTCTTCAACCTGTTGTTCTCGAAATATTCAACCTCCAGATGATATCCCACCCTTTTGAGTGTTCCTCTCTCCTTGAGCTTCCCCTTTATGGCTTTGAATGCTTCTCTAACCTCAACATCTTTCTGACTAAGGATCCTCAAAATATCCCCGGAATACCCGAGATAGGGCACTATTTCCAGCCTTCCTATGCTAATCCCCCTCCGTATTGCCCGAATCTTCTCCGGGTCTTTTATGTCCTTGAGCTCAATCTCCCTTTTATTTTCATAAAACTGATAGTTCGCCGCTATATGGCCCAGAGCAATCTTATGTGCCATTATGGCACTTTTCACCCGGTCTATAGCGAGAAGTCGATTGTGTTTTTTCCTGTAAATCCAGTGAATGTTTGGATCCCTCTGACTTCTCTCGAGAAATGCCGTGGAGGGTGTCGTTATTCCCACCCTCCTCTCAAGTTCATTCCTCAATTCCTCCAGCACTTTAAGCTGACGGTTCAGCTGAAAGGCGATATGAGGAACGCTACTCTCAAATAACCTGGGCATATTTGCCTTTATCTCGTCCAATATCACATTAACCCTGGAGACCAGCTCTTCAGTGGTCGTCATGGCAGCAGTTCCTCATTGGCTATTTTTTCGGGTAAGTACTCCTTGGCAACAAATTCCAAGCTCTTGTGGGCAAGTGCCTGCTGCTCAATCCTCACTCCCAGCTTCAATGCAAGCTTAAACTGCCTCTGCCACTCCTTATTCTGGAACCAGGGATATTCCATCTCTTCAAGGATACGCTTGTAATCCGCGGTGGGGCCTCCTTTCTTGTTTGGTGGAACACCTTTGAGCTTTTCCGTAACCCTCTCCAATCCATAGCGCTTTATATCATCCATCGTCATTCCAACAAATTTTGCTCCCGGTGTTGCGAGCTTATCGCTCAAATATGCCAGGTTGATGGATCCCTGCTTTATGGTGGAGTAGATGTACCATCCATAGGGATCACCATCTGTGAAGACTATTATTGGGAGCCCCTCCTCATAGTGCAAACGATGAATGAGACGTCTCACACCCCTTGAAGCCTGCCCTTGGGTGGCTATAATTAGAGCATTTTGCTTCTTGGGAAACTTTTCTTCAATTAAACGATCAGCCATAGCGGCCGTTTCCACAACCAGAGCGTAATCCACATTTATCTGGGTGAACTTTAGGTGCTCCACCGTTCCGGGGACGGCCCATCCTCCCATACCGAGCCTCGATGTGTTGAACTCATCCTCTCCGTCCTGGATGGTTATATCACCGTAGATGTAGCCTCTTCTGTCCGCCGTTATGTGCATCTCTTCTCTCAAAACACCAAGGGTTCTCTCCAGATCCTCGATTATAGGGTTGCTTTCGCTCTGATCTTCAAAGGTGTTCTCCTTGCTTCCTCCGATGCTGTGTTTGTTGGCATAATATGCTTCTCTAAGGCTGGCGTGCTTTCCCTCGCTCACCAGCCGCTTTATGTATGAGGCTATGAGGAGTGTCTGCATGAACTTTCTCGCGTGAGCAACGTGGAGAAAATAGCGCCTTGAAGTCTGCTTTCCCATCTTGATGAGCTTCGATTTTTTATCGTAGTATATATTGCTTATTCCTCTCGTTGGGACATCTATGTAGGGGTTCCTGCCCTCCCTAACAGCTTCATAAATCTGGTTCCCTATTTCCTCAAGCTTCTTAACGATTTTTTTGGGATCGTAGCTGAAGCGTTCCTTTGGTTTTTCCTTCTTGATCATGCTCCTCCCTCCGATTGGGCAGCCTCTTCAAATCTCCTTTCGATTAGGTTAACGAAGTGGGTTCTAATCTCCTCCGGAGGCTTCTCAATTAATATTGAGAGAGCCTGAGCAACTTCGTTCACATACTTCTCAAGGGTCTTTCTCCTCTTTACCTGATGGAGCTTCTTATGCTTGCCGCTTAAATAGCGCTTTAGCCTTCTTCCCGCTTCCATTAATGCAAGCCTTATCTCCTCATAGATTTCGCTCTCGCTGGCTATGCTCTGTTTGCCCGTGCTTGTATATGGTACGTGGACGCTTATCACGTTAACAAAAACTACGAGAGGTGCATCTTCAAGGTTATCCACTTTATAGCGCTTCCATTCCACGCTCTTCACTGCAGATGTTGTCACACATGACCCCGCATCGAAGAGGAGCGGCACCCTGTTTGCATACCTCAAAATATCAAAGCCCGTTAAATTACCGCCAAAGGCCAATCCCACTTCAACCTGGAAGGGAATTCCACCACGGTAAACTTTTGGGGGTCTCGTTAGAGACGTCACAAACTCAGGGCTCAGTATATTCACAAGCCCGCGCTCTATGTTTTCATCCCCTATGGGTCTCAGCCCACTTGTTGGGGGAGCAAGGAACTTTATATACTTGAACGCCTCTATTATCTCCTCGGCTTCGTGCCATGTGAGCTTTTCGGGAGGCTTCTCCATGATTTTGGAGGTTTCCCTCAAAACAGCCTTTCCTCTTTTACCAAAGCCCTTCAAAATCAGCTTCACATCTCCATTTGCAAGCCTCTCATAGAGCTGTTCTCTCTTTTTGTCCTCTTCAACACTTTTTATGAGCCTCAGAGCTGCCATATACCGGACGATTTCATCAACCTTCTGGTCGCTGATTCTCGAGAATTCTCCCACAAGGAATCGCTTTATGCTGTTCCTCCTTGTTTTTTTTGCCATTCTAAAGATATCGTCCGTGATCACGCCGCGGGGATGAGGTTTCATCTCCTCCGGAGGATCAGGAATCTCCTCGCTACCCCTGGGGAAAACTATGAGTTTTCCATCCGGTTCTATAAGCTCTATATGAGCATGGGGATTCGCTATCGCGGTTAACTTCAGATACCAGTAGGGCCCCTGCTTTGAGCGGATGTATCTAACATCCTTGACCTCCATCTCAATCCTGGTTCCTCTCCATCCTTCCCTGTTCTTGTGTCTTATCTTCCTGACAACCTTGCCCTCATTTTTGTCAACGTCTATCATCACCCATGCCTCGAGAGTAACATCATCCCCCGTGGATGTTATTACACGGGTTGCCTTTCCGCTCGTCATCTGGGCAAACATGACGGCACCGCTTATACCTATACCCTGCTGCCCCCTGCTCTGGATGTTTCTGTGTGCCTTGGTTCCCGCAAGCATCTTACCAAAGACATGGGTTATGAACTTCTCGGGAATACCCGGTCCATTGTCCTCGACTATGATTTTATAGTGCTCCTTTCCGAGTTCCTCAATTTCCACCCTCACATAGGGCAGGATTCCAGCTTCCTCACATGCGTCAAGTGCGTTGGTAACAGCTTCATGGATTATGGTCGTCAGGGAGCGCACCTTCCCTGTGTAGCCGAGCATTGCGGCATTTCTTCTGAAGAACTCACTAACACTCTGGATTTTAAATTCCTTAAAGAGCTCCTTTGCTTCGGATTTAGCCATGGATACTCCCTCCACAACGTTCAAATCCTCTCATAGCTAATTTCCTCCAGCTCCAAATCTTTCTTCTTTCTTTCGAGATACTTGTAAACGGAACCGTGACGTGAGCCCTTTGCGAGTTTTTCAATGGCATTCTTTGCAATTTCAACCTGTATCGGATTTCCGATTATTGCAACGGTCTTTCCATAAACGCTCACATACGCTCCGCTCATCTCTTCTATTATTTCTCTGGTTCTCCCTCTCCTTCCGATAATTCTCCCTCTAACCCTCGGGAGGGCGTGCTTGTCATTGCCTATGAGGATGTCCGTGAGATCAATAACCTCAAGTGTTTCACCTTCATCCAAAAGTCTAAAGGCTTTTTCAGGACTGAAGCCCCGTCCAATAGCTCTCACAACATCCCTGGCTTTCCAGACGGCTAGAGGGTCTTCAGTCTCATGCGTGCTGCTTATAAAAACCTCTCCACTTTCGCTATCGATGTCTATGTGGGTTTTTGTCCTCTCCTCA
>QMUB01000012.1 GCA_003663695.1 Thermococci archaeon
GACAGGTCGCATGCTATCCTCCGGCGGTGTTGGCCGCTTGAGGGGAAGGTGCCCTTAGTACGAGAGGAACCGGGTGCCGCGGCCTCTTGTCTACCGGTTGTCCTGCAGGGCACTGCCGGGCAGCTACGCCGTTTCCGATAAGGCCTGAAAGCATCTAAGGCCGAAGCGGTCCCCAAAAATAAGCGGCCACTCCCTGGGTTTGGGTCTGGGTGACCGATCCGTTCCAGGGACGAGGGCGCCCGTAGAAGACGGGTTTGTAGGGGCGGGGGTGTAAGCGGGAAGGGAAACCGACCCGTTTAGCCTGCCGTTCCCTATTGCCCGAGGTCTTACCCTGAACTGGGGGTTGGGCGTTTGAAAGGTTAGCCTGCCTATGCACGGCCCATCAAAATATCCTCTTTCTGAAATTCGACTAAGAATTGACTTAAAACTTAAAATTAAAATTACAGCATTAACAGCTAACTTCCTTTTTTAGGACCTCCTCTGTTTTTAGGACACTTATTCCTGTTTTTTTACCTAAAATTTCAACTAACACAAGCCATCTGGGATTGCTTAGATTAACCGTTGCGTTTAAACCTTCCTTTATTCTAGCCCCAAGCTCTCTCTCTATCTCCTTCTCCGATTTGATTTTGCCCCCTCTTTTTTTGCACCTAACCGCAAAGCTATCCCCTTCTTTTATCCTCTCCGTAGCCACCTTAAATCCGCACTCTATAATCACTTCCTTCGAGCTCTCCACGAGTGTGTCGATAGGGATTACTTTAAAAATGGCACTTGTTTCAAATTCTTTTATTCTCTTTAATGATTCTCCCTTTTCAATTCGGGTAAAACAGAGGAGAACCCCCTTCCATTTTGTTCTCTTTACCTTTGCATCCCCCAGTGCCCATTCAAGTTCGAGGGATGCATCTCCTTCTCTTCCATTGGGACATGTTACCAGCAAAACTGTCATAGCTTTCCCTCCACAACTTTTATATCCCATGATGATTTTAATCTTTAGGGGTGGTGATTTAAATGGAAAAAAGGAATGTTCCCCTCAAAGTTTATCAGTCACCTTCTTATGAGATCTACGGGCTCTCTAAAAACCCCTTTGCAGAGCTTGCTAGCGAGGGTATAAAGGACGTTGAGAGCATACATGTGTATCAGGAGGTTGATATGAAGCTCTCGATGGCTATATCGGAGGTTTTGGGGGATAAATCATCGATTGCCTTTTCGATAGTTGGTCCTCTGGGAATGGGGAAGACCCAGAGGTTAAAGAGTCTGGCAAAGGCTATAGAGGAGAACAATGGCAAAGCTATCTACGTTAAGGTAGACACAAATGATATTTTGAAGATAACAAAGGATATTTTTAATGCATTCAAGCCTCCCAAGAGCAAAACCGCAATATTCTTGGAAAACCTGTCCAAAAGGCTCGGTTTCATTGATCAGCTTGATAAAATGCTAACTTCTGTTGATGAATACAAATCTAGGGATATCGCGGAACTTCTCTCTAAAGAGATGGCAAAATATCCTCACTCGGCTCTTCTCTTGGATGAGCTTGAGAACATGCAAACCGCCAGGGAGTCTGAGAAAATTCAATTCTTTGAAATGCTCCGTCATTTCATAAGCAACATGCCCCACGGGTGCATATTTGCATTCGCATGCATTCCTGAGGTTTACGAGGACTATACTGAGATCTTTCCGGCTTTCTTCATGAGACTTCACTATGAATTCAAGCTCAGGTCAATGAGCGTGGATGAAACATTTGAGCTCGTTAAAAAGCGCCTTAATCGGGTTAGGATTAGAGACACAGATGATCCTTTATACCCTTTCACAGAGAAGGCGATAGAACTCATTCACAACTTGGGCAAGGGCAATCCAAGGCAGATACTTAGGCTCCTCCACTTCGTACTGAATGAAGCGAGCAAACATAAATTTGATCCAATTGACGATTACGTCGTGACGACCATACTGGAAGAGCCAAAGAATCTCGAGGAGTACCTAACTAGGATTCCCGAAAACTACAGGGATTTGGTTGAGATAATAGTTTTCAAGTTCAAGGGCGGTCCAATAAGCTATATTCAGGTGGCCAAAGAAGCTAAAAAACCTGGAATCCAGGTGTATGAGCATCTGGAGGAGCTCATAAGGATGGGCTTTTTGGTGGGAGACCCCAAGGGAAATTACAAAGTGCCAGCGTACGTTAGGGCGTTCTTAGAAGAGGAGGGAGCTGAGGAGTGAACTATGAAGGGCACGTTCTTGGGGGCATTCTAACATACCCCCTGGCAGTTCTATTTCTTGCACTTTTAAGATACTACGCGAACTTTCCCGTTAAACTGAGCTTCATTGCGATGGCTTTGGGATATGCCTTTTATGTCCTGGGAAGCGATTTACCGGATTTGGATCACCCGGATGCCCTGATTCACAGGGGTTCCAAGCCGATAGTGGCGGTTCTTGTGGGAAGTGCGTTCTTTGTGAAATTAATTCCTTACATAAACTTCACGTCCTATGGCTGGGCGAACTTGGCTATCGGGTGGGGGATATCGGCACTGGTGGCTTTTTGCTCCTGGCATGCATACACTGCTTTAATGCCAAAACACAGGGGAGTTGTTCATTCCTTAACTTTTGCGGCAATTTATGGAATTTTGATCTTCATTGCACTTTACTACGGTGTCGAAATCAGCTTTGAAGAGTCCCTCTTTGTTGGAATAGTGGCATCCATGGGTTACGTGCTTCACCTGCTCTTGGACAGGGATGTGAAGCTGATTTAATTTTTACCCAGATATGTTCCACAATGTTTTTAAATAATCCATGAAAAGCAGAGATTGGGGTGGTAGGATGTTTAGTCTGACAGGACTCTCAACAAGCGGTAAGGATGAAAATAAAGTGAGAGATGTTCTCGTTATTGGTGCGGGACCGGCAGGATACACGGCAGCACTTTATGCGGCTCGTTATGGACTGGATGTTGATATCATAAGCAAGGATTTGGGAGGACAGATAGCATTAACGGACATTATAGAGAATTATCCCGGATTTCCCGAGGGTATAAGCGGTCAGGAGCTTGCCACAAGGATGTACGAGCAGGTCAAGAAGCTCGGTGTTGATGTGATCTTTGATGAGGTGGTAAGAATCGATCCCACAGAATGTGCCTACTATGAAGGACCGTGCAAATTTGAGGTGAAGACCAAAAATGGCAAATCATACAAAACTAAGACTGTTATACTTGCCGTGGGAGCCGAACCAAGGAAGCTCCATGTTCCTGGGGAGGATAAATTCTACGGCAGGGGAGTGAGCTACTGTGCGACTTGTGATGGACCCCTGTTTAAGGGTAAGAGCGTGATAGTTGTTGGCGGTGGAAATACAGCGCTCCAGGAGGCACTCTATCTTAAAAGCATAGGGGTTAATGTATCCTTGGTTCACAGAAGGGAAGGTTTTAGGGCGGATAAAATAGTTCAGGATCGCTTTAGAGAATCGGGAATTCCAATGATCCTAAACACGGTTGTTACAGAGATTAAAGGGGAAGCAAAAGTCGAGAGTGTGATCCTAAAGAATCTTAAAACTGGAGAAACATTTGAAAAAAAGGTGGATGGAGTCTTTATATTCATAGGATATGAGCCGAAGACAGATTTCGTGAAGCATCTGGGCATAACGGATGAATATGGGTATATACCAGTGGACATGTACATGAGGACCAAGGTTAAGGGGATATTTGCAGCTGGTGATATAACGAACACTTTCAAACAGATAGCGGTTGCTGTCGGTCAGGGAGCTATAGCGGCTGCATCTGCGAAGGAACTGCTTGAGGACTGGCGTGAGAAAAATCTTTCGGAGTGAGCTTTAATTTTGGTCCTTTTTTCCTCGACTTCCATTCCATAGTTCACCAGTTTTTAACTCTTTTCGAATTTTTTTCGAGCTAACGTGTTCTTTAATGAACATAAAATTATATACCACTACTCCCTTCTATGCAATGGTGAGCTGATATGGTGAAGAGACCTGTTGTTAAAGAACTCCCCGGACCTAAGGCAAAAGAGGTAATAGATAGAAACTTTAAGTTTTTAGCACAGACAACGCAGGATCCAGAGACACTGCCAATTGTTATTGAGAAGGGTGAAGGAATTATGGTTTATGACGTTGATGGAAATGCCTTCTATGACTTTGGAAGCGGCGTTGGTGTCATGAATGTTGGGCATGTCCACCCGAAAGTTGTTGAAGCCGTAAAGAGGCAGGCCGAGAAGTTCACACACTTTGCATTGAACGATTTCTTCTATGAGAATGCCGTTGTGCTTGCACAGAAGCTTGGAGAACTCTCTCCCGGAGACTTTGAAAAGAAGGTTGTCTACCAGAACAGCGGTGCAGAGGCTAATGAAGCGATGATGAAGCTTGTCAAGTACGGCACAAAGAGGAAGAGATTCATAGCGTTCTATCACGCATTCCACGGAAGAACCCAAGCGGTTTTATCCCTCACGGCAAGCAAATGGGTGCAGCAGGATGGCTTCTTCCCAACCATGCCGGGTATCGAGCACATCCCCTATCCAAACCCCTACAGAAACCCGTGGCACATAGATGGTTATGCCGACCCCAAGGAGCTCATAAACAGGGTCTTTGAGTTCCTTGAGGATTATGTATTCAAGCATGTTCCGCCGCATGAAGTGGGTGCGTTCGTCTTTGAGCCGATTCAGGGAGAAGGTGGCTATGTTGTCCCACCAAAGGACTTCTTTAAAGAATTAAGGAAGTTTGCAGATAAGTACGGAATTCTCCTAGCCGACGATGAGGTTCAGATGGGTGTTGGAAGAACCGGTAAATTCTGGGCGATTGAGAACTTTGGAGTCGCACCCGACACGATACAATTTGGAAAGGCAATCGGTGGAGGAATCCCGCTTGCGGGTGTTGTCCACAGGGCGGATATAGCCTTTGACAAGCCGGGGAGACACGCATCAACCTTTGGAGGAAATCCCGTGGCAATTGAGGCAGCTCTCGAAGTTGTTGAAATTGTTAAAGGGCTCCTCCCACATGTCCAAGAGGTTGGTGAGTATCTCCACAAGCGCCTGAAGGAGTTCGAGGAGAAGTACGAGGTCATAGGAGATGCGAGGGGTATAGGGCTGGCACAGGCAGTTGAGTTTGTTAAGAACAAGGATACAAAGGAGAAGAATGCTGAGGTCAGGAACAAGGTTGCCAAGGAAGCTGCAAAGCGTGGTTTGATACTCCTTGGCTGTGGAGACAACTCATTGAGGTTCATTCCACCTTTGATTGTCCAGAAAGAGGAGATAGACGTTGCAATGGAGATATTTGAGGATGCACTGAAAGCATCCCTTAAGTGATTCTATTTCCCTCTTTTTTTCAATTTCAGACATCCTGAAGAAAAGTTTTTAAGCAGTTATTTCAAGTTTTAACTTGAGAATATTATCAAGATGAGGTGAGAATATGGGAGAAGAAAGCATCATGTTTTTGGCTCCATATACAAAATGGATTTTGCTGGCTGTTGCAGTGCTCTATCTAACCTACATATTCGTGTGGAAAAAGGAGAGCTTTAAGAGTGCCGGGGTGGTGGCAATATCTGCTGTGATGACCGCATTGGTTGCAGTCATCACGATAGCTATTAGGGTTCCCACACCCGCCACAAGTGGTTACATAAACATAGGCGATACAATGGTCATGCTCAGCGGTGTCCTATTTGGACCTCTTGTGGGGGCATTTGCGGGAGGATTTGGTTCCGCTCTTGCGGACGCCCTAGGTGGATATCCTCACTGGGCTCCGTTCACGCTCATAATAAAAGGGGTTGAAGGATGGATCGTTGGATATCTCGTCTCAAAGAGATTCGATTTCACCGTGGTTTTGATAGCTACAATCTTGGGTGGATTTTTGATGGTCTCCGGTTACTTCTTTGTGGGGGTTTACTTATACGGTTTCGGAGCGGCATTAACTGAAGTCCCCGGGAACACATTGCAGGCGGTTAGTGGCATAATTGTGGGGGGAGGTGCGGGATACCTAATAAAAAGGCTGTATCCTCAGATAGAGAGCTTTATAAAAGCATAAAAGCTTAGACTCTTCCCAGCTCGTCCCATGTCTCCCTTTCCCTATCCTTTAGGAAAGGATCGACAGAAACCCTCCTCGATGCTTTTTTCATGAGTCCTAACGCCTGCGAGTCCGCTATAACGGCATCATATCCAAGTTCTTCAACCTCATATATCTTCAGGTTCAAATTTACCAGGAGATCCCCGGCATTCAGCAGAAACTCTCCTCCGGCAAGGATTATGTCAGGTTCCAGACCTTCCTTTTTGAGAGCATCTATTTCAGTCAGGATGATATTTTTCAAGTCTTCCTTCATTTTTCTACCCCCCTCACAATTTCAACGCCTTTTGATGCCCCGATCCTGTTTGCACCGGCTTTTATCATAGCCAGCGCCGTCTCATAGTCCTTTATCCCTCCCGCAGCTTTAACACCTAGCTTGTCCCCTACGATCCTGCGCATGAGTTTCACATCTTCCACGGCTGCCCCTCCACTTCCAAAGCCAGTGGATGTCTTCACAAAGTCTGCCCCTGCTTCCATGGCAAGCCTGCACGCTGTTTCCTTCTCCTCATCGCTGAGGTAGCATGTTTCTATGATAACCTTCACAATTGCCCCCCTCTTGTGGGCTATCTGCACAACTGCTTCTATATCCCTCTTGACGTATTCATAGTCCCTGTCCTTCAGTGCACCGATGTTTATCACCATATCGAGCTCATTCGCGCCATCTTCTAGGGCTTTCTCGGCTTCAAAAACCTTGACCTCCGTTGGTGTTGCCCCCAGCGGAAATCCTATGACACTCGCCACCTTAACCCTACTCCCTTCGAGCTCCTTCTTGGCAAGTCTAACCCGATATGGATTAACACAAACCGCATGAAAGCCGTATTCTTTGGCTTCGCTGCACAGCTTGATTATATCCTCCTTGGTTGCATATGCTCTGAGATTTGTATGGTCAATATACTTTGCAATATCCACGAGCACCACCTAGAGGATTATTGATCTTTGTATATTTAGGGGTTTTCCCTCAAAATTGAGTATAACCACCCAAAAACTTTAAGTTCTGACGTCCAATATCACTCGAGGTGGTTTGGCATGGAGAATCCATTTGAGATTACGGGAATAGTTGCAAGGGAGATTCTGGACTCAAGGGGGAACCCAACCGTTGAGGTCGAGGTTTACACGCCCTTTGCAATGGGAAGAGCCGCTGTTCCAAGCGGTGCTTCAACAGGGACTCACGAGGCACTGGAACTCAGGGATGGGGGAAAGAGATTCCACGGTAAAGGTGTTAAGAGAGCTGTGGAGAACGTTAACAAAATTATAGCTCCTGAGCTGGTTGGAATGGATGTCACGCTCCAGAGGGACATCGACATGCTCATGCTCGAGCTCGATGGAACGGAAAACAAGTCAAACTTGGGAGCAAATGCAATCCTTGGTGTTTCTCTCGCGGTTGCAAAAGCAGCAGCAAACACCCTTGGTTTGCCCCTCTATAAGTACATCGGGGGTACAAACGCCTACGTAATGCCCGTTCCGATGAGCAACGTTATAAACGGGGGTGTACACGCGGGTAATGAGCTGGACTTTCAGGAGTTCATGATAATGCCCGTTGGAGCGGAATCCTTTAGAGAGGGCATAATGTGGGTAAGCGAGACATATCACGTGCTCAAGAGCGTTATAGCCAAAAAGTATGGTAAGGATGCGGTAAATGTGGGAGATGAAGGCGGATTTGCTCCGCCACTGAAGGAGCCCCATGAGCCACTTGAGCTACTCATCGAGGCAATTGAGGAAGCTGGCTACAAGCCCGGCGACGAGATAGCCTTTGCAATGGATCCCGCCTCAAGCGAATTCTATCACCCGGATATCGGCAAATATGTCGTCAACGGCAAGGAATACACGAGTGAAGAGTTACTGGAACTCTACAGAGAACTCGTCTCATCATACCCAATAGTCTCCATTGAAGATCCCTTCCACGAAGAGGACTGGGATGGCTTTGTTCTCATAACCAAGGAGCTTGGGAGTAAAATACAGATAGTTGGGGATGATATATTTGTCACAAACCCAAAGAGAATAAGAAAAGGCATTGAACTCGGCGCAGCAAATGCACTCCTCCTCAAGGTCAACCAGATAGGAACTCTAAGTGAGGCAATTGATGCTGCATATACATCTTTCAGAGCGGGTTATGGAGTAGTTGTCTCCCACCGCTCCGGAGAAACAGAGGATGCAACTATAGCGGATTTGGTTGTGGCGTTAAATGCGGGTCAGATAAAGACGGGAGCACCGGCAAGGAGCGATAGAAATGCCAAATACAACCAGCTCATAAGAATAGAGGAAGAACTTGAGGGCATAGCACGCTATCCAGGCAGAAAGTTTAGAAATCCATTCTTATGAGCCGTTTTCTTCTTTTAAACTTTTCTTACTGTCAGGATAAGCAGTAGGGTTTGAGTTTCTGATGATTCTTCAGAAAAAGAAGCCATCTTTTTGAGAATTAAGGAAAATATGAGAAAACCTCAAGGATAGATCCTCGAAGGTGTTCTTGGGAACAGTGTAGCCCATCTTACATGATCGAGCTTCATTGCCCACGCCACCAAACGCTCCAGTCCCAGACCAAAACCGCTGTGTGGGACTGAGCCATATTTTCTAAGGTCGAGATACCATTCGTAATTCTTTGGATCCATGCCCTCTTCAAGGATTCTTTGGACGAGCTTGTCATAATCATCTTCACGTTGGCTTCCTCCTATAACCTCTCCATATCCTTCTGGTGCTAGAAGGTCGGCGGCTAGAGCTTTTCTTGGGTCTTCGGGGTCTTCCTTCATATAAAAAGCTTTTATGTGCTTTGGGTAGCCATACACAAAGAATGGTCTATCAAACTCTTGAGTTAGAATTCTCTCTTCATCCGCACCCATGTCCTCTCCCCATTCTATGCTCACGCCTTTGCTTTGGAGTGTGTCAATAGCCTCGTCGTAGCTCACTCTCGGGAATGGTGGCTCCGTATTTTTGAGCGTTTCAAAATCCTTTCTAAATATCTCGATTTCCTTCCTTCTGAGTTCTAAAGTTCTTTGGATCATGTAGCTCACGAGCTCTTCTTCAACTTTGAGGATATCCCACAGATCCATCCAAGCACCTTCTAGTTCGAGATGCCAGTACTCCGTTAGATGTCTCCGTGTTCTGCTCTTCTCGGCTCTAAAACTTGGTGTAAGTGACCATACCTTTTCCAGACCAAAGATTGCTGCTTCCAAGTAGAGCTGGGCGGACTGGCTTAGATATGCTTCTCTGTCGAAATATTTGAGTTTGAAGAGTGTTGAACCACCCTCAACTGCCCCTGTAACTAGAATGGGCGGAAACACCTCATACCATCCATCCTGAAGGAGCCACTCCCTTGCAGCCTGCATCATGGTGGCTTTTACCTTCAAAATTGCCCCAACCTTGGGTGAGTGAAGGTGGAGATGCCTTACGTCTAGTAAGAATTCATCACTCGCATCTTTTGTTATCGGGAAAAATTCGACGTCCTGAACTACCTCGAGTTTATCTGCTTGGATTTCAACACCACCCGGAGCCCTGGGGTCTGCTCTAACCGTTCCCTCTACAATCACGCTGGACTCTATACCAACTTTTTTAGCTAGCTTGTAGGCTTCTTCACTATCTTTCCTAAATATTGCTTGAATTACTCCACTTGAGTCCCTGAGGACTATGAAAACTTTTTTACCAACTTCTCTCTTTCTATAAACCCATCCGGCAAGTTTGACCCTCTCCCCTTCCATTTTGGGTTTTACCTGAGAGCAGTAAACCTTATCAATCATCATGAAACACCTCCAATCTCAATCTTTTTCAACTTGGATGGCGGGTTTATTAAATTATCTAAGAAGAGTCAATTCATCCACATCACAATTATCTTGAACCTCTTGGCTTTAGGCTCAAACAGCATCGGCATAGGCATCGGTAACCCTAAGGTTGGCTCATATTTAAATTATTCGCTTTTATAATTGACATTCTGACAAACTTTAAATAGGTTTTAGGACTACCCAAGGTGATTGAGATGAAGGCTATCATGGGAACACTCCTCGATGTGAGAGGTGCCAAAAAAGGTAGGGCGGTCCTCTTGGAGGGTGGCAGAATTTACGATGTTGTGCCTACAGGAGAGCTCAAAAACTGGGATGTTGATGAGGTTTTTGGAGGAAAGGATTATCTTATCATTCCCGGACTGATCAATGCACACACCCATGTTGCGATGACGAAGTTTAGAGGGCTGGGAGATGATATTCCCCTTGATGAATGGCTTAATAATGTTATATGGCCAATGGAAAAGGAATGGACGGGAGAGGATGTCTATAAGTGGGCCCTAATTGGAATCGCGGAAGCCGTAGCAAACGGCTCAACAACAATAAATGACCACTACTTCTTTGCTGAGGAGATCGCAAAGGCAGCCCAAAAGCTTGGCGTTAGGGCTTTTATTGGACAGACTATGATGGATCTGGTCGACATGCCCATAGCGGAGCCTGAAAAGGGATTTAAGTTCTTCAAAAAGTGGAGCGGTAAAGACGAGCTAGTTACAGCTACTTTAGCACCTCATGCAACGGATACTGTTTCCAGAGAACTATTAGAAGGAGTTAGGGACTTCAGCGAGCCGAAAAATGCTCTTGTTCATATTCACGTTTCTCAGAGCAGAGAAGAAGTAAAGCGCGTCAAGAAGAGGGAAGGTCTTTTGCCAGTTGAGTATCTAAAAGAGGCTGGACTCTTAAACGAGAGGTTAATCGGCGTCCACGGCGTTTATTTAACCGAGAGGGAAGTTGGGTTCTATGCAAAGAGTGGTGCCACTTTGGTCTACTGTCCCATCAGCCTGGCCAAGCTTGAGGGCAGCATAGCTCCTATAATCTGGCTCTGGGAAAGAGGAGCGAACATAGCTCTGGGTAACGACTGTGCAGTGTCGAACAACGCTATGGATATGATTTTGGAGATGAAGTTCGCAGCGATTTTGAACAAAGTGAAGACTGAAAACCCAACTAAAGCTACCGCAGAAGATGTTTTTTATTGGGCAACGCTTGGAGGAGCAAAGGCACTGGGACTAAATACGGGCTTAGTGGAAAAAGGCTACATGGCGGATCTAGTGTTAATAAACACCAAAAAACTCCACTTTCTCCCGGAGGACAATTATCTCTCCCATCTTGTCTATGCATCTAGGGGAAGTGATGTTGAAAAGGTTTTTGTCAATGGGGATTTAATCTACGATAGGGGCTACTTTCCGAAGGCAAAAATGATGGTGGA